>NZ_JBQQBW010000105.1:0-22497 GCF_052245415.1 Streptomyces sp. 8N706
CCCCAACTCCCGCGCACACCAGCGCGAATGACTTTGGGTGATCGGGTCGCGACGAAGCGCGGTCGCCGTGTAGCGTGCCCAGCAACAGACAACCCCCGCCGGTGCAGCAACACCGGACGGGGGTTTGACCAACAAGATCGATCGGACCTCGATCCCATGGCTACCGCCAACCTTAGCGCCGCCCACCGTCCGTACGCCCCTCCGATGGCCTCACCGGGCTACGGAAAACGTTCCGTCCCGGGTCAATCGCCCCGCCGCCAGAGCGATTTCACCCATCTTCCGCCGCGCGAGGCATCCATCGCCGCCCATGTGGACCGGCTTCCGGACGGCGCCGCCATCGACGCCAAGACGCTCGCCAAGGAGCTGCCCGGCTACGGCCGGCAGGCCGCTCGGTCGGCTCTCAACGCGCTCTCGGAGGCCGGTCATCTGCGGCGGGTCAGGGAGACGGTCGGCGGCGGCCGGACGCAGTGGGTGTACCGGACGTACTTCTCCCGGGTCGCCCGCGATGATGCCTGGTGGGCGGGGTTCCTGGCGGGCGATGTGGTGGACGGGGCGCCGTCGGCCGTGCCGGATGCGCGGCCGCTGTCCGGACGCACCCCGCCGCAGCGGCCCGGGCTGCCACCGGACGATCAGCCCGCCACGAAGGCGTCCTCCCCGGGGCCTCGCCCGGAGCGACCGGTTCGGCTTGCGCGCACCACCGGGCCCGCACCTACCGTGCCCACCGCGCGTCACGCCCTGGCTGCACATCCTGCCGGGCCCACTCGGCTTGACGGGCCCGAGCCCACCGCCGGGCGTTCGGCGCCCAGGCCCACCGCCCGTCCCGCTCCTCCCGGCCCTGAGGCCCGTCCCGTCCAACCTGCCGCCGCCCGTATCGGCCAGTCTGCGCCCACCACCCGTACCGCCCGGCCTGCCCGTACCGACCGGCTCCCGCGCTCCGAGGCCTACGAGGTGCTGGCGGGGCTCGGCCGCGCCGATGCCCGTATGACGCTCTCGGCGGCCGAATGCGCGAAGCTGGAGGGGGCGGCCGCCGAGTGGCTGGCGCGCGGAGCCACGGCCACGCAGCTGGTCAGTGCGCTCACGGCCGGACTTCCCGCGGAAGTCCACTGCCCGGGGGCGCTCGCCCGGAGCAGACTCACCACGAAGCTGCCGCCCGAACGCGTGCGCCCGCCGGGGGGTGCCGTGGAGCCGGGAGGGCCTGACGCACCCCGGCGGATCATGGAATGTACGGAGTGCGGCGCACCGGGCCGCCCCGAAGCGCTCCCGGGCGGCCTGTGCCGCACCTGCCGGGGACGGGCTCCCGGCCCCTGCCGAAGCCGCCTGTCCGCCGCCGAGATCCACGCCCGCGTCGAGAGCTTGAAAGCCGCCGCCCGCACACCCGAAGGGAGCAGCGTATGAGCGTGCAGGTGCATCATGGGCCCCGCCTTGCCGGGGCACCATGGAGGGGAGGAGGCGACGCCATGACCCCCAGGACCGCCGGCCGGCCCCAGATGCCTGTCGAGGAGTTCGAGCAGCTTGCCCGCACGGCGCCGGAGACCGTGAGGCTGGAATTCATCAGCGGAAAGCTTGAGGTCAAGCCCGTGCCTGACGGCGACCACGACGAAATCGTCATGTGGCTCCTGGAGCAGTGCATGCAGCAGCGCCATGAATTGCGCCTGTACCCGGAGCGTGGTCTGAAGGTCGAGAGCTATCGCAATGGCCGCGTCCGCCCGGACGGAACTCTGGCTCCCAGGGGGCATTTTGGCGGCCACGGGGAATGGGCCGATCCTGATGGCGTCCTGATGACCGTCGAGGTCACCTCGAACGACCCGGACACCGACCGGCGGGACCGATGCGAGAAGCGCGACGGCTACGCGGAGGCGGGCATCCCTGTCTATCTGCTCGTCGACCGCGATGAGTGCACCGTCACCATCCACAGCGAACCGGAGGACGGAAAGTATCGCAGCTTGACGTCACGCCCGTACGGCGCCGTCGTCGAGATCCCGGCACCTGTCGGAATCACCCTCGAAACAGAGAAACTGAAGGACTACGCGCACTGACCGAACGCCGCCTGTTCTGGGCGCTGGAGTTCACACGGAGAGCCGGAATGGCTACGCAGCCGTCGGACACACCTGAAGCCCATGAACCACCGACTGAGGCTCGTCGGTACGTGGAAAGAAACGCTCTCGGAGGTCGTCGCTTTCCGTAGAGGAGCTCGTCCGAGCCCGAGAAGCACTCGACCGAGGCAAGGCCCGCCATCGGTCGCGACAGGGCGCGCCGCCGGGCGGGCGGGGAGCCGCGTGGGCGGGGAGCCGCGTGGGCGGCTCCCCGCGGGTGAGGTGACCGGCCGGGTCAGACCTCCAGCTCCGCCTCTATCTTGCGGAGCTGGTGACGGGCCATCGCCAGGTTCGCGCGGCTCTTGTCGAGGGCGAGGTAGAGGAACAGGCCATTGCTTCCCCGTGACTTGAGCAGCCTGATCAGGTGGTACTGGCCGCCGAGGGTGATCAGAATGTCCTCGATCTCGTCCTTGAGGCCGAGGAGTTCCATGGTGCGCACCTTTGCGCGGACCACGTCGGTGTTGCCCGCGGCCGCCACCGACAGATCGAGACCCTTGCCTCCGCCCAGGGTGCCCAGGGCCATGCCGCTCGTGTAGTCGACGAGGGCGACGCCGAGGACCCCCTCAATGGCGGTCATTGCTTCCTTGAGAGCGGTTTCCGTATTTGCCATGACTGTCGCATGTCCTTTCCCTTGATGTGTTCTCCGCAGCGGCGGCCGTGCGGCGAGGCGCACATCACCGCGTACGGGGGGTGACAGGAGGTCAGATGGTGGCCTCCGGCCGTTCGCGCGCGCCGTCGACCAGGTCTCCGATGCGGGCGCCCGCTCGCCGCCCCTCCAGGTGGAGCCGCCCGACGTTGGTCCGGGGGCCCGCCAGTACGGTGACGACGGCTGTGGCGCCCGCCGCGTAGGTCGCGACATAGCCCTGCTCGCCGCGTATCAGCAGTTCGCGGAACTCCCCGCGGCCCGTGGCGTCCGTCAGCCGCAGCCCGACCCCGAGCGCCGCCGCGGTGAGGGCGGCGACGCCCTCGGCTTCCACGGGCGCGGCGTCCTGGGCCAGGACGAGTCCGTCGATGCTGGCCGCGAGGGCGCCCGTCAGATGAGGAACGCGTGCCCTCAACCGCCGTAATTCGTCCAGGACTTCAGGTTCTGCCGCCAACAGCAGTCTCCTCTCGGCGCGCTGTCTCAAGGCCCTCCTCATGACGACGTGGAGGGGGCCTGGTGGACGGACCGGGGAATCACAGGGCCTCCAGAGCGTCACGAAGCCGGCGCAGCAGGGCGATGTCCGGGTCGGCGGGGATTTCCGCGACCCAGTCGGGAACGGGGTGGGGGAGGGGTGACGTCACGGACGCGTGGGGCGTCTCGATGTGCCCGGCCGCTGCCAGGCGGCGCACCTCGATGAGGGTGTGGAAGGCGGGCCGTCCCAGCAGCCGGGCTATCGCGGCGGGGGTGCGCATCCCGTCCGCGAGGTCCAGCACCGCCCGCTGCCGGCGGGGGACGGCAGGGGCGCGTACGGAGGCGTGCCGGATCACGGGCGCGGTGTCGACCGCGGGGCACGGCCACAGACTGTCCAGCAGCTCCCGGCGGCGCCTCGTCTCCCGCTGGACGCGTTCGGCGTGAACGGGTCGTACGGGTCCGAGCCAGTGCACCGCGCCGGGGCGGAACCGGGCCGGGCCCGTGCTGGGAGCCAGCGCGAAGTACGCGGCGTCGAACAGCGCGCCCAGATGGCAGATCTCCAGCTCGCCGCCCGCCAGCCCGCCGCTGTCGACCAGGAAGCGGCCGACCTGGCAGCGGGCGCCGGCCCGGTCGACGGCCTCTTTCCAGCGTTCGGCGGGGAGCCGCCCGCCTGCGGTGAGCAGCACGTCGAGACCGGGTGCGGCGTGGCTCTCGGCGTGCACGACCTCGCCGTCGGAGAGAAAGAGCGTGCCGCCGTCGAGCAGCAGCGCACCGGTGGCACGCTCGGCCGCCAGGCGGACGAGCATCGGGGGCTCCGCGGTCCTCATCCGAGCACCAGCCGCTCGGCGAGGTCCTTCAGACAGATGCGCGCGAGGGCGAGATTCCCCTCGTCCCGGTCGAGCCAGACATGGATGAAGACGCTGCTGTCGAAGGTCGTCTCGACGAAGTGCAGCAGGTGGTAACCGGCGCGGGTGGTGACGATCACGTCTTCCACGGGCGCGCCCTTGGCGGCGTGGCCCGGTCCGGCGGCCGCTCCCGCCATCCCGTCGGTCCCGGGCCACTCCGCGAGCCGGGACTGCGAGGACGGTGCGGACGGTACGGACGGCGGGAACGGCAGGCTCGGCTCGGGGGCGGCGAACGCGGTGTGCTCGGCGGCCATGCGTGCCAGTTCCGCGGTCTCTGCCGCCGTGGCCTCGTGGTCGCCGTTGGGCGAGTCCCCGACCGTGCCGAGCGCGAGCCCGCTGGTCCAGTCGACGACCGCGGCTCCGCGCGCGCCGGGCAGCGTCATGGCCTTGAGCAGACACTCGTCGATTCCGGGCACGCCGACTCCCCTCCCTGCACAGCGTGCTGACGCACCGGATGTGCACCAGTGACGATGAAGTTACGCACGGTGGTGACCGTAGTGGGGAGTTATGGCAATTCCCCCGGGAATATGCGGTGTCATGGGCTAGAATCCGCCCCCGCTGCGGGTGAGGGGTGCGCCGCCGTGTCCGAGGGCGGCACGGCCCGCTCCGCCCACCCCGAGCTCGGCAGCACGACGTACGCATCGGATCGCCGCGGGGACGTGGCGGTACGCAGAACCGCAGCCGTAGGAGGCGGTCTGCGGTGTGGGGCAGACCGTCTCAGTACGCGCCCCGAGGACGCGGTTGCGGCGCACGCCGCGGGAGGGGGCGGCGGTACGGGCGCCCCGTCCTACAGGTCCGCGCGGGCGCAGGGGTCGGCAGCCGCGGCGTACGCGGTCCCCGCAGCGGTGCGCAGTGCGGCCCACGAGCGGTGCACACGCCGTGGGCGACCCGCCGCGTACGGGTGCACGTACGGGAGCCGGTACCGGCGCCGGGTCTAACCCGGTCTCGTCGCGCCCGCGAACGGCATCTGGTCGATCGGCGCCACACGGACCGGCGTGCCCGGCCGAGGCGCGTGAATCATCCGGCCGTTGCCGACGTAGAGGCCGACATGGCTGATGCCGGAGTAGAAGAACACCAGGTCCCCGGGGGCGAGCGCCGAACGGGGGACGCGCCGGCCGGCGTTGATCTGGCTGTAGCTGGTGCGGGGCAGGGAGACCCCGGCGGATCTCCATGCGGCCAGGGTGAGGCCTGAGCAGTCGAACCCGCCCGGCCCGGTCGCGCCCCAGACGTACGGCTTGCCCAGCGCCCCGTAAGCGAAGGCGACGGCCTGGGCGGCGCGCTGGTTCGGCGCCCGCAGTCCGGCGCTGCCGCGCGGGGCGCCGCGGTCGGCGTGCGGCGTTCCGCCCGTGGGGTGGCCGTCCTGCCGGAGGACCGCCGCACGTTGCTCGGCCGTCAGCCGGGCGAGCAGCCGTTCCGCCGCGTCGAGCTTCTCGCGTACCGTGCTCCGCTGCTTGCGCAGCTCCGCCTGGCTGCGCCTGAGCTCCGCCAGCCGCTCGGCCGCTCGGCCGCGGACCTGCTCGATGCCGCGCAACTGGCGGCGGATCCCGGCGACGGCGACGGCCTGGCGGCTGCCTGCGCGGTCGACGATCGAGGCCCGTTCCAGATACTCGTCGGGGCTGGAGGAGAGCGCGAGCTGAAGCGCGGGATCGATACCGCCCGAGCGGTACTGGGCGGTGGCCAGCGAACCCAGTGCGTTACGGGCGGCGTTGATCCGCTCGGTCCTGCGTACGGCCTCGCCCCGGAGGCGGTCCAGGGCCCTCTGCGCCCTTTCGGCCCTCTCCTCGGCGCCGTTGAACTTCTCGGTGGCCTCCTCGGCCTCGTGGTGCAGCCGGTCGACCCTGGCCTTCACCTGGGCGGGGGCGGGGCCGCCGGGATCGGCGTACGCGGTGCCGTCGAGGGCTGTCGTTCCCGCCGCGCCGGCGAGGGCCAGAGTCGCCGCCGTACGGGCGGTGCTGCCGGTGAGCGATCGCCGCCTGGGCTTTCTGTGCGAGGCCACGGCCGCCATCACATCCTTCCCAACTGTGCGGCGGCCGGGGGGAGTCAGCCGCCTGGGGGAGGACGCTAAGCCCGCAGGGTGCGAGCGAATACGAGGATGAACGGGACTGGACGGTTTGGGCGCGCCTCTGAACAGAAGCACCGGGTGAATTCCCACGGCTCTGCCGCTTCACGATGCGCCGGTGACCGAAGCGCCGATTGAGGCCCACCTGGGTACCGGCCGGTGCTATGGGCCCGGTTAGGCTCCCCCGCATGGACATATTGATCAATGTCTTCGTCGGTCTGCACATCATCGGCATCGCGTCGCTGCTCGGTGGTTTCTTCACGCAGATGAAGGCGATGGGCACGGGCACGGCCCGGTTCGGCCCGGCGATGCTGCACGGTGCGCTGACCATGCTGATCACGGGCGTCGCTCTGGTGGGGCTGGACCAGGCCGACGGTCAGTCGCTCAACAACGTCAAGCTCGGTGTGAAGCTGGCGTTGCTCGTCGTCATCCTCGGCCTGGTCTACGTCAAGCGGGACGAGGAGAGGGTCGACAAGGCCGCCTTCGGCTCGGTCGGCCTGCTCGCGATCGCCAATGTGTTCATCGCGGTCCTCTGGACCTGACGTGACGCTTCCGTAGCGCCCCGGCGCCATCGCGCCCGGCGCCGCTGCGCCCCGGACTCCACGGGCCCCGACCGTACGGCGCGAACGCCACGTCCCCGACCGTACGGCGCGAACGCCACAGACCCCGGACCGTACGGGCGCGGTTGCCACGCCCCGGACCCGTACGGGCGCGAACGCCAGGGCCCCCCGGACCGTACGGCCCCAACGCCCGCCCCCACAGCGAGAGCGCCCCACCGGCCGGCCGGTGGGGCGCTCTCGGCGTGCGGAGGTGCCGACGCCCCCGGGTGGGGAGCGCCGTCCCGCTCCCCGCGCAGGCGGCTACGCCGGGCGGACGCTTCCGTAGATCGGCATGTAGGTGATCGCCTCGGTGCGGATGTTCGCGCCCGGCTTCGGAGCGTGGATCATCTGGCCGTCGCCTGTGTATATCCCGACATGACTGATGTCGTCGTAGAAGAAGACCAGGTCACCCGGTTTCAGATCCTCGGTGGCGACCCGGGTGCCGACCTTCACCTGGTCCCAGGTGGTACGCGGAAGCGACACCCCGGCGCTCTTCCAGGCCGCCTGCGTCAGCCCCGAGCAGTCGTACGAGTTCGGGCCCGTGGCCCCCCACACGTACGGCTTGCCGATCTGTGCCCGCGCGAACGCGAGGGCCTTGGCGGCCTTGGTCGCGTACGAGCCGGAGTCCGAGCCCGTAGCCGGGTCGGTGGTGGAGGTTCCGCCGCCGGACGAGCCGGAGCTGTCGTTCTGCTCCTGCTCCTGGCGGGCTTCCTCGCGCCGCTTCTCGGCCTGCTCGCGGGCCAGCTCCTCCGCCCTGCGCTGGGCCTCCTCCTCCTTCTTGCGCTCGAGCGCCGCCAGCCGTGCCTTCTCCTCGGCGGTCAGCTTCGACAGCAGCTCGCGCGCCTCGCTGAGCTTGCGCTGCACCGACTGCTTGGTCGTCCGCAGCTCGTCCTGGGAGTCCGACAGCGTCTCCAGGCTCCGCGCGGCCTCGGCGCGCTTCTCGGACGCACTCTCCTGCTGGTCCTGGTAGTCCGCGACGGCCTGCTGCTGCCGTCCGGTCATCCGGTCCATGAGGTGGTTCTGGTCGAAGTAGTCCTGCGGATCGGAGGCCAGTATCAGGGTGGCCGTCGGCGCCATCCCGCCGTTGCGGTACTGGGCCGCGGCGTAGCTGCCGAGCTTGCGGCGCGCCTCGTTGAGGTCGTCCGTGCGCTCCGCCACGTCGTCGATCAGTCGGTCCGTCTTGGCGCGCTGCTGGTCGGTGCGCTCTTTGGCCTCGTTGTACTCCTGCGTGGCCGAGCCCGCCTGCCGGTAGAGCTCATCGACCTTCTTCTGGACCTCTTCGATGCTCTGCCTCGGCTCGCCCGGCGCGGCCTGGGCGGTCTGCGAGAGCAGGGTCGCGGAGGCCAGCGCCGCGGTCGTCAGACCGACGGCGGCGCGGCGGCCGGAGCCGTGGTGGAGCAGATGGGTCCGCGGTTTGCGGTGCGACGCCAAGGCGCGCGTCTCCTTCCGTGGACCGCCTACCGGGTTAGCTGTCGGGTTCGGGCGGATCGGAAGGCTGCCCTACGGTCCGTCGCCGCGCGCAGTGCATGCTCGCGTGACGGGCCGATTCACCCCGGTGTTGCGTGGTGGGTCCCCGGCTCCGGATGCCTGGAGGCATGGCCGGATTCGGCGGAGGCCGCCCGTGCCGACGCGGTCGCCGGCGGGGGGTTGCGGGCCGCCTGAGCGAGCACGGTAGCCAACATGTGGGGCAGCTGTGAAGGCTGGTGTTCGATATGCCCGAAACCTTTTTGTGACCTGGCGCGGGTTTCAACGCCGTCCGCCCGGTCGGCTACGGTCAGTCGCGATCCGCCGCTGCCGGCGAGGCCGTGGTCAGGCCACCTCAGGGGAGAGAATGAGGAAGCGGTGTGGGCTGTCGGTGCGGCGGCCTAGACTCGGTGGGCGATGAGCAGCCTCTTTGACGACAGCTTCCTGGCGGACCTCGAGCGTGCGGGCGACGAGCCCCCGCCGCCGCCCGAGGAATCCGCGCACCCACAGGAGGAGATGCCGGCCGACCTCTTCGGCGGGCGCTTCGACCACCCCGTGGACCGGGACGCGTACTACCGCGACGGCGCGCCGCGGCCCGCCGTCGACCCCGCCGCGCTGCTCGAGGGGCTCAACGAACAGCAGCGGGCCGCCGTCCGGCACACCGGCTCGCCGCTGCTCATCGTCGCCGGCGCCGGCTCGGGCAAGACCCGTGTGCTGACGCACCGCATCGCCCATCTGCTGGGCACGCGCCGGGTCCACCCCGGCCAGATCCTCGCGATCACCTTCACCAACAAGGCCGCCGGGGAGATGAAGGAGCGCGTCGAGGAGCTCGTGGGGCCCCGGGCGAACGCGATGTGGGTCTCCACCTTCCACAGCGCCTGCGTCCGCATCCTCCGCCGGGAGAGCAAGAAGCTCGGCTTCACCTCCAGCTTCTCGATCTACGACGCCGCGGACTCCAAGCGCCTGATGGCTCTCGTCTGCCGCGATCTGGACCTCGACCCGAAGCGCTATCCGCCGAAGTCCTTCAGCGCGAAGATCTCCAATCTCAAGAACGAGCTCATCGACGAGGAGACCTTCGCCGGGCAGGCTGCGGACGGTTTCGAGAAGACCCTCGCCGAGGCGTATGCGATGTACCAGTCGAGGCTGCGCGAGGCCAACGCCCTCGACTTCGACGACATCATCATGACCACCGTCCATCTGCTCCAGGCGTTCCCGGACGTCGCGGAGCACTACCGGCGGCGCTTCCGGCATGTCCTCGTGGACGAGTACCAGGACACCAACCATGCGCAGTACACCCTGGTGCGGGAGCTGGTGGGCACGGGCGAGCATGTCGCCGAGCTGTGTGTGGTGGGCGACGCCGACCAGTCGATCTACGCCTTCCGCGGGGCGACCATCCGCAACATCCTCCAGTTCGAGGAGGACTACCCCGACGCCACCACGATCCTGCTGGAGCAGAACTACCGCTCCACGCAGACGATCCTCAGCGCCGCGAACGCCGTCATCGAACGGAATGAGAACCGCCGGCCCAAGAACCTGTGGACCGAGGCGGGCGCGGGCGCGACGATCACGGGCTATGTGGCCGACACCGAGCACGACGAAGCGCAGTTCGTCGCCGACGAGATCGACCGGCTGACGGACGCCGGCGACGCCAAGGCCGGTGACGTCGCCGTCTTCTACCGCACGAACGCCCAGTCCCGTGTCTTCGAGGAGATCTTCATCCGGGTCGGGCTGCCGTACAAGGTCGTCGGCGGCGTGCGCTTCTACGAGCGCAAGGAGGTCCGCGACGTCCTCGCGTATCTGCGGGTGCTGGCCAACCCCGAGGACACCGTCCCGCTGCGCCGGATCCTCAATGTTCCGAAGCGGGGGATCGGGGACCGCGCCGAGGCGATGATCGAGGCGCTGGCCCTGAGGGAGAAGATCTCCTTCGCCCAGGCCCTGCGCCGGGTCGACGAGGCGTACGGCATGGCGGCCCGCTCGGCGAACGCCGTGAAGCGGTTCAACACCCTGCTGGAGGAGCTGCGTACGATCGCCGAGTCGGGCGCCGGCCCGGCGACGGTGCTGGAAGCGGTCCTGGAGCGTACGGGCTATCTGGCGGAGCTCCAGGCGTCGACCGACCCGCAGGACGAGACCCGGATCGAGAACCTCCAGGAACTGGCCGCGGTGGCCCTGGAGTTCGAGCAGGAGCAGCCCGGGGAGAACGCGGAGAACCCGGGCACCCTCGCCGACTTCCTCGAACGGGTCGCGCTCGTGGCCGACTCCGACCAGATCCCGGACGAGGACGAGGAGGGCTCCGGTGTCATCACGCTGATGACCCTCCACACCGCCAAGGGGCTGGAGTTCCCCGCCGTCTTCCTGACCGGCATGGAGGACGGCGTCTTCCCGCACATGCGGGCGCTCGGCCAGACGAAGGAGCTGGAGGAGGAGCGGCGGCTGGCATACGTGGGCATCACGCGTGCGCGGGAGCGGCTCTATCTCACCCGGGCGACGATGCGCAGCGCCTGGGGCCAGCCGTCGTACAACCCGCCGTCCCGGTTCCTGGAGGAGATCCCGGAGCGGTACGTCGAGTGGCGGCGGACCGGGCCCGCGCTGCCGTCGGCGTCGGCGATGGCCGGGGTGCAGTCCTCGCGCTCCAAGGCGGGGCCGAGCGGCTTCGCCACCCGCCGGACGACGGAGCGGCCGGTGGTCGCGCTGGCGGTCGGGGACCGGGTGACCCACGACCAGTTCGGCCTGGGAACCGTGATGTCGGTGGCGGGCAGCGGCCATGACGCCAAGGCCACGATCGACTTCGGTGATGAGAAGCCCAAGGTGCTGCTGCTGCGTTACGCGCCGGTGCAGAAGCTGTAGAACGCCCGCTGGGTCAACGGTCCGCGTGGGTTGCGGGGGATCGAGGCCGGGGGCGCGGGCCGACGCCGGAGGGCCGGGGGCCATGGGGGTCCCCCGGACGGATTCCGGGGGAGGCGGACCGGCGGGCCTACGAGGGTTCGAGCCCCTTGTCGCGCAGCCAGGGAAGCGGGTCGATGGCCGCGTCGCCTCCGGGGTGCACCTCGAAGTGCAGGTGCGGGCCTGTGGAGTTGCCGGAGTTGCCCGAGTAGGCGATGACATCGCCCGCCTTGACCGACCCTGACCGGATCTTGGTGCTGCTGAGGTGGCAGTACCAGGTCTCGGTGCCGTCGGCGGCGGTGACTATGGCCATGTTGCCGTAGGCGATGTTGTACTGCGTGCGCACGGTGCCGTCGGTCGCGGCCATCACGGGTGTGCCGTAACTGACCGGGAAGTCGATGCCGCTGTGCACCGACATCCAGTTGACGCCCGCTTGGCCGAACGTGGCGCTGAGCCCGTGCTGTTCGACCGGGATCGCGAACTTCGGACGCAGCGCCTCCCGGCGGGCGGCCTCCGCCTCCTTGCGCTTCTTCTCAGCGATCTGGCGCTGCTTGAGGTCGATGCGCTCCTGGGTGCGGCTGGCCCGGTCGGCGAAGTCATCGGCGTCGGCGGTCAACGTCTCGAGCTGGGTGTCGAGTTTGCTGTTCGCCGCGGACGGCTTGACGGCCGACGTGTCGGGCGCGGCCTGGGTGGTCGCGGCGTCGTCCTGGTCGGTGCCGGTGCTGACGGAGGCGGCGGCGATACCGGCCACCCCCATGACGGCGATCGAGGGGACGGCGACCGTGAGGATCGCGGAGCGGCGGGCGGGGACGCGGCGGCGGTTGCGCTGGGGCGCCCGGCGCGGCCCGGGGACGAACATGACGTCGGGCCCGGCCGGGGTGGCGCCCCCCTCCGGGGGCCCCGCCTCGGCACCGGCCTCGTACGCGACGCCGTGGACGGCTTCATGGAGGACCGTGGCATCGTCCTCGGCATACGCATCGTTCACGGATGCGAACCGGTCCGTGTCCAGAGCCTCGAACGCGCTCGTCTCCATGGCCCCGAACGCGGCGACAGGCTCGGGCTCGGCCTCGGTGCCCGGGCCGTGCGACCCGTAGGGCTCCTCGCCGGGAGCGTCCTCGGCGGTCGCGTAGGCGGAGGCGTCCCACACCTCGGTCAGCGGGTCGGCGTCCCACGCCTGGTGCTGCTCGGCGGGGTTCCAGTCCTGGTGCTGCTCGGCGGCGTCCCAGCTCTGGGCCGGTTCGGCGGGAGCGGCGGGGGCGTTCCAGTGCTCGGCGGAGTTCCACTGCCCGGCGTCGTACTGCCCCGACTCGTACTGCCCGGTGGCGTCCCAACCGGAGGCGTCCCACTGGCCGGTCGCGTACGCGGTGGACTCGAGGGGCGCGGATTCCAGGGGGTCGGAGCTCGCCTGGGCCGGGTTGCCGGGCGCCATGTCGTAGCTCGAGGCGTCCCACGTCGCGCTGATGTCGTACTGCCCGGTGCCGTAGCTGCCGGTGGCATGGCCCCCGGTGTCGTACACCCCGGTGTCGTACGTCGTCGGCTGGGCGCCGTACGCCTCGTAACCTGCCGTCTGCCCGGCGCCGTTGGGCCACTGCGCGGCGTCGCCCCCCTGAGCTGCGTCATAGGAGAACGTGCCGGTGCCGTACGTACCCGGCATGGCGCCGAAGAGCGGATCCCCGTCGCCGTAGGCGGCGTCCAGGTTGTCGAAGGTTCCGGTGGAGTAGCCGTCGTACCCGGCATAGCCGTGGTGAGTTCCCTGCTGCTCGTACGGGGCATGGAGCCCGTACGAGGCGTCGGGAGCATGGACGGTCGGGTTCGAGTCTCCCGACGGGTGACGGTCGTTCACCACCAACTTCTCTTTCGCCTCGGCAGCAGGAGAATTAGCGGCGACTGTACCCGGCGGTACGCGGCGGCCACAATCTTCGGCAGGTTTCCTGCTGTCCAGGAGCGGGCATTTGGCCGCCTTGCGACGAACTGTGGACCGCGGCTTGGCCCGGCGTTCGAATGTAGTTCGACAACTGTTCGCCGACGGACGCGAAGATCAGGCCACGGAAGCGGTCTCCGATGTGCCGCTGGCGGACGCCTCGTCGTCCAGTGCCTGCCGTATGCCCGCCGCGACCGCGGCGTGTACCGGCAGTGCCAGATGTCCGATACCGCTGACTTGGACGTTGTGCGAGATGAGATCCGGGTGCTCGAGGCGGGCCGTCTCCAGCGGGACCATCAGCTGGTCCAGGTCGCTCCAGAAGCTGACGAAATGCGTGTCGCACTCGGGGGCGGGGCCGGCCAACTCCTCGATCACATCGGAATCCGGGCGCATCTGGCGAACGATGGGATGGGCGGAAAGCAGGGGAATCGCCTTGGTGCCGGAGTGTGGCGTGCCCAACGTGACCAGCGTGCGGATACGGGTGTGGCCGCCGAGCCGCTGTGCGTAGTAGCGGGCTATCAGGCCGCCCAGACTGTGCCCGACCACATCCACGCGATCGTGTCCGGTGCGGGCGCAGACCTCCTCGATGTGCCGCCCCAGCAGGCCCGCGGCATCGCGGAGGTCGCAGCACAGGGGGGAGTAGTTGAGAGCTTCAACTTGACGCCAGCCGTGCTGGCGCAGAGAGCGGCGCAGCAGGACGAAGACGGAGCGGTTGTCGATGAAGCCGTGGAGGAGGAGGACGGGCGGGTGGCCGGTGCCCGGCTCGTCGGGGGTGGGCAGCAGGGTGGTCCCGGGGTCGTCCAGCGGCACGGTCGGCGCGGGCACCGACGGCTGCTCCGGCGGGCGCTCAGCGATCACGCCCGTCGGGTAGAGGACCGCGTGCCCGGCGAGAATCGCCAGATCCAGCGCGGTGGCCTTGATGAGCGCGGCCGACGGGCGGAGAAGACTGGGAAGAAATGGCAGTGCCCCCATGGCCGACCTCCCGAACGGCACACCAGGGACGCCTCTGTCCCCCGTGTGCCCTCACGGGCAGCCGTCGCGATGGCCGGTGGCGGCTCGAGCTCTGTCCGTACCGGTCGCCGCCCCTGTGGGAGCGGTGGATCCGCCCCTGTGGGGGCGGTGGATACGGAGGCCTCGCTGCGGCTCCCCTTCAATATGTCCCAACGTGTGATTTCCCCCTCGGTGGCCTTCGCGAAACTGTCGGGGGGAGGATGGTGGAGATAACGTTCGTTCACTCCCCCTGGTCCTGAGGGTGCGGGGGGCCCCAGCCGCCGATGACGGCAGACGCATGGAGGCAGTGATGGGTGTGTCGGGTCCGATCCGCGTGGTGGTGGCCAAGCCGGGGCTCGACGGCCACGACCGCGGAGCCAAGGTCATCGCACGGGCGCTGCGCGACGCCGGTATGGAGGTCATCTACACCGGTCTCCACCAGACGCCCGAACAAATCGTCGATACGGCGATTCAGGAGGACGCGGACGCCATCGGGCTGTCCATCCTCTCCGGCGCACACAACACACTCTTCGCGAAGGTGCTGCAGCTCCTGAAGGAGCGCGAGGCGGAGGACATCAAGGTCTTCGGCGGCGGCATCATTCCCGAAGCGGATATCGCCCCGCTCAAGGAGCAGGGCGTGGCGGAGATCTTCACCCCCGGTACCCCGACCAGCGAGGTCGTGGCCTGGGTTCGCACGAACGTTCGCGAACTGGCTGCCTGACCGCAGGCCCGGCGGCCCCGTCGCCATGGCACTCGGTGCCGGGTGTCTGGACCGAGTGCACGGGGTGACGGCACTCGGTGCCGTCCCCTCCCGCGCCCTGGTGCTGCCCGGGGCCCGGCGGCAGGGTGCCGCCCAGCCGTTCGCACCCGCCCGTCGCACGGTCCGTGCGGCCCGGCGCGGGTGGTCGCCGGGCCGAGCTCGGCAGTCACCACAGACCCCTGCCCAGCGGCCCCGAGGCTGCGGCCCAGCTGGGGTGGCCGCGGCGACCGCCGCCGCGCGGCCGCGCTGCCTGTCCGTGGCCGGGCGAGCGGAGCCGCCTGCCGGTGGCCCGCCCAGGGGGCGGCCAGGGTTGCCGGACCCGGACCCGGGACCGGGCACCGGTGCCGGGTGCCGGTGCCGGTACCGGGGGCCGAAGGCGCGGGGGAAGCTGAGGTTGCCCGGACTCCACGGAACGTAAGGGCCTGCGGCGATGCGCTCTGCCTTGGGGACGTGGCGATTCCTGGCTCGCTCGCCCGGCAACCCCGTGCTGCTTTTCGCGTCAGCCGTCATCGTGGGCTCCACGAAAGATCGGTTGGGTGCCCGCGGGAGGGCGCACGCACGGGGTGCCTTCGCCCGGTGGGGTGGGTCGTGTTCCGCATCGTGTTCCGGGCGCTTGTTCGAGCTGGGCGCGGGACTGATCCGGCGGTCCACGGCTCCTCGAGTGGGGGGAGCCATCACTCGGGCAGCCGGGACAGGAGCTCAAAGCGGGAGGGCGCTGGTGGGGCGAGGGGCGGGGGAGCTTCGAGTTCGCGGCGCATCGTGGCGCGCAGCCGTAGCGTCCCGACAAGGCGCTGGAACGCCTCGGACCAGTAGCCACCCGCGCCCGGGGAGGCGCCCTCCGGTTCGTCCGGGGTCGCTGTGAGCATCTCCAGCCGGTCGGCCTGCGCGGGGTCCAGGCAACGCTCGGCCAGGCCCATCACGCCGCTGAAGCTCCATGGGTAGCTGCCCGCGTCCCGGGCGATGTCCAGGGCGTCGACCACGGCGCGTCCCAGCGGTTCGGCCCACGGCACCGCACAGACCCCCAGGATCTGGAACGCCTCCGACAGACCGTGTGCCGCGATGAACTCGGCGACCCAAGCGGCTCGCTCCGCCGCAGGCAGAGCGGACAGCAGCTTCGCCCGGTCGCCCAGAGGGGCCGAGGCGGCGGACGGTGAGGAGGGCGAGCCGAGCAGCGCCCGCGACCACTCGCCGTCGCGCTGCCGCACCGCGGCCCGGCACCAGGCGGCGTGCAGTTCCGCCTGCCAGTCGTCGGCGACGGGCAGGGCCACGATCTCCTCCGGGCCGCGGTCGCCGAACCTGCCCCTCCATGAGCTCAGTGGCGTGGCCTCCACCAGCTGGCCCAGCCACCAGGCGCGCTCTCCACGCCCGGAAGGCGGCTTGGGCACGATGCCGTCACGCTGCATGGCGGCGTCGCACTCGTGCGGCGCTTCCACCGTGATGAGCGGCCCGCCGCTCGTGCGGTCCAGGCTCACACAGGAGGCCGCCCGCTCGGCCATGCGCGCCGCGAGCGCGGAACCGGGGAGCGCGGAGAGCAGCTCCGCGGCGGTCGCGCGGACGTTGCGACTGCGATCCGAGAGCGCCCGTTCCAGGAACGGCTCATCTGCGCCGGAGAGCCCCGAGCGGAGCGAGTCGAGGAACATCAACCGGTCCTCGGCCCGCTCCGAGGACCACGTCGAGCCGAGCAGGGCCAGTGCGGCAGCCGGGTCCCGGCGGCGCAGAGCGGTGAGGAGTGCGGCCCGTTCGGCGAACAGTCCTTCCTCCCACAGCCGTCGGACGGCGGCGGGCTCGTCGGCCCCCGGCAGCGCCGAGCCTCCGGTGGACCCGCGCAGAGCGAACTTCCAGTCGGGGTTCAGCCGTGCCAGCCACAGCGCACGCGGACCGCCGAGGCACAGGGCCTCAGGGCGGAGATCGGAGCGGGCGCGGGCCGCGTCCAGCAGCGCGGGCAGCAGCTCGGCAGGGGCTTGATAGCCGTGCCGGTTCGCCGCCGCCAGCCACTGCGGGAGCAGTTCGGTGAGGTCCGGCGCGGCGCCACGGCGTCCACCGCCGCTGCCGGAGCCGGCCACGCGGTCCGCGAGCAGCGTCGCGAGCCGTCGCCGGGCCGCGGGCGGCAGCGGTGGACGTACGTCCTCCGGCGCGGCCGCGGGGCGCGGCAGGGCGACGGCGGGCCGCAGCCCGGCCCGCCGCCGCAGGGTGCTGACCGCGGCGGCATCCAGCAGCGCCACCGCGGGCTCGCGCCCCCGCGCGTCCACGGGCGGCGTCCGCCGGTCGGTACCGAGCAGCGCCGCAGTGACCAGCTCCTCCCAAGAAGGGGAGGGGAGTTCGGCGGTGATGGTCATGTGTTCCCCCATACGGTGATGACGGTTCCGTTCCGGACCGGGGCCCCACCGGATCCGTACGGGCCCGGACGGGAAACGAGCCGTGCATGGTGCCGCCCCCGACGGGAGCGCGGCGCCCCCTTTGCTCCTCCGAGTACCGGCTTCCGGTGCACGCCGATCCGCGCGCCGGTGCCCGGTGAGCTGCCGGTGCGCGATGCGGGCATGCGCGTCGGGGGGTGGCGCAAGGCGTGAGGGCGGCGGCCCTTGTTCCTCCGAGCGCCCGCTTCCCGTGTACGCGGTCCGTGTGCCGGTGCCCGTGAGCTTTCCGGGGAGGCATGCCGGGCCCGTGTAACGGTGAATTGCCGGTGTGTTGTGCGGGCGCGCGGGTGGGGCGCAAGGCCTGGCCATGGGGTCGGAGGTGGTGCGGGGCCGGCGGCGGGAGGTCACAGCGGGACCGCCTCCGAGGTGGCCGGGGACCATGCGGTCAGGGGCGTGAAGCCGCGGTGCCCGCATTCGCCGAAGACCGTCACCGCCTTCCCGCCCGATAGCGACGCGAGCTGCCACAGCCCCGTACGGCCCAGGCAGCGCGGGTCCACCGGGAGCGCGGCGTCCCCGTCCGCATCGGCCAGTTGCCAGCCGTCCGCGCCCGGCACCGGCACCACCTGCGACAGCACCGCCGGCCAGGCGTCCAGCCAGGGATCGTCGCGCAGTGCCTTCCCGTACGTGTCCAGGGCCGCCCCGACCGCGGACCCCGGCGGTATCCCGCCTGTACCTGGCGGCGCGAACTGCCGGCCCAGGGCGGCCCGAAGCGGTCGCGAGCCCGGGAAGTAGGCGAGCGTCGCGTCGAGTGCGAGGCCGGTGGGAAGGGCCAGTTCGGGAGCGCGCCCGGCCGCGCCGAACGACAGCAGCAGGGCCGTCCGCCCCGAGTCCTCACCGCGCAGCCAGATCCGCCGTGTGGTCATCTTCGCGTCGCCGCTGTCCTGTTGGGCGAGGACCAGCCACCTGTCGCGCACCGCCGCGCTCTCCTCCGCCAGCAGTTCGGCCTCCTTCGTCGGGACGCCGACGCGTGAGCGGACTGTCGCCGCCAGCGGCTCCGGCAGCCGCGAAAGACCCAGAAGGCTCCGGTCCAGCAGGTGCAGCAGCGAACACTCCTCCAGCAGCCGCGCCGGCCACCCCGCACCGGACGCAGGGATCGCCCCCAGCTCCCGCACCCGCGCCGCGAGGCCAGGAGCCTTCGCGTCGACCATGCGCGCGGCGGTCTCGTCCCACGCGGTGTACCCCCCGCGGTCCGCGCCAGCCAGTCCGCCCCGCAGTAGATCGATCAGTCGCTGCTCCAACTCCGAGGCGCCTGCCGCCATCTGCTCCGCCCGGCGCGCGGACCGCCGTTCGGCCGCGGCCGGGTCAGCGATCCGGGCAGCGTCCGGGCCCGCCGTCTTCCGCTCGGCGCGCTGCCTGCGAGCGGCCAGCCACGGTCCGGCCCACTCCGGCGGCTCCGCCCCGCCCGGCACGGACTCCGGATCCCCCGCCCAGAGAAGCAGCAGCCCGAGCGCGTGCTTGCACGGAAACTTCCGGCTCGGACAACTGCAGGTGTATCCGGGGCCGGAGCCCGCCCCGGAGCCGTGGACGGCCACGACCGTCCGGTACGGCTTGCTGCCGCTGCCCTTGCACAGCCCCCACACCGCCTCCTCGTTCGCCCCCGCCGCGGACCACGGTCCCGCGACCCCGAGCTTGCTGCCCGCCTTGCGCGAGGCGGCGTCAGGAGCCAGTGCCAGCACCTGTTCCGCCGTCCAGCGCACCCCCTGGTGAGTCATGTCGACGACGCTACGGCCCCCCACTGACAATCCCCTTGACCTGCGTGTTCAACTCCGGCCTGGTAGCTGTGCACGAGCCTCGCGGCCCATTGTCAGTGGCCTCGTGCAGGGTGGATTCCGCAACCGGCCCACGGGGTTTTTCGGGGTGTGGGCCGTACGTCATGCGCCTGCGTGCGCAGTCATGCGAAGAGGGGGAGCCGTGACCGCGAACACCAGTGGGACCACGACCGACCAGGCCCTGCGGCCACATGCCGAGGACACGTTCGCCCATGAGCTCACGGCGCTCGCGTCGGCGGACGACCGTCCGCGCCCCGCGCGTTGGCTGATGTCGCCCTGGGCCGTCGCCACGTATCTTCTCGGCGGCACGCTCGCGGACGGCACCGTGATCACCCCCAAGTACGTCGGCCCGCGCCGCATCGTGGAGGTGGCCGTCACCACGCTCGCCACCGACCGCGCGCTGCTGCTGCTCGGTGTCCCCGGCACCGCCAAGACATGGGTGTCGGAGCACCTCGCGGCGGCGGTCAGCGGTGACTCGACGCTCCTGGTCCAGGGCACCGCCGGGACGCCCGAGGAGGCCATCCGCTACGGCTGGAACTACGCGCAGCTGCTGGCCCACGGCCCCAGCCGCGACGCGATCGTGCCCAGCCCGGTCATGCGCGCGATGGCGGAGGGGATGACCGCCCGGGTCGAGGAGCTCACCCGCATCCCGGCGGACGTCCAGGACACACTGATCACGGTGCTCTCCGAGAAGACCCTGCCCATACCGGAGCTCGGCCAGGAGGTTCAGGCCGTCCGCGGGTTCAATCTCATCGCGACCGCCAACGACCGCGACCGCGGCGTCAATGAACTGTCCAGCGCGCTGCGCCGCCGGTTCAACACGGTGGTGCTGCCCCTGCCGTCCACGCCCGACGCGGAGGTCGACATCGTCGCCCGCCGTGTCGACCAGATCGGCCGCTCCCTCGACCTGCCCGCCGTACCGGACGGCATCGACGAGATCCGTCGCGTCGTCACGGTCTTCCGCGAGCTCCGCGACGGGGTGACGACGGACGGCCGTACGAAACTCAAGTCACCCTCCGGCACGCTCTCGACAGCAGAAGCGATCTCCGTGGTCACCAACGGTCTCGCGCTCGCCTCGCACTTCGGTGACGGCGTTCTCCGGCCGGGCGACGTGGCGGCGGGCATCCTCGGCGCCGTGGTCCGCGACCCGGCCGCCGACCGGGTCGTCTGGCAGGAGTACCTGGAAGCGGTGGTGCGTGAGCGCGACGGCTGGAAGGACTTCTACCGTGCCTGCCGTGAGGTGAGCGCGTGAGCGGCCGGCCGCTGCTGCTCGGAGTACGGCACCACGGGCCCGGGTCGGCGCGCGCCGTGCGGGAGGCGCTCGACCGGAAGCAGCCGCGTGCCGTGCTGATCGAGGGGCCGCCCGAGGCGGACGGGCTCGTCGCGCTCGCCGCGGACGAGGGGATGCGGCCGCCCGTCGCCCTGCTCGCGCATGTGGCCGACGACCCGGCGCGTGCCGCGTTCTGGCCGCTGGCCGAGTTCTCGCCGGAGTGGGTGGCGATCCGCTGGGCGCTGGCCCACGACGTCCCGGTCCGGTTCATCGACCTGCCCGCGGCGCACACCCTGGCGATGAGCGGCGACGACGAGCCGGACCGGTCGGACCGGCACGGCCGGTCGCCCGCCGCGGACGGCCCGGACGACGGCTGCCCGGACCAGGGCTGCCCGGACCAGGGCGGGCGACCGGCGGACGACCCCGTACCGCCCGGCGACCGCACCGAGCGCGACGGCGGCGTCGAGTCCGAGCAGGACGGAGACGGTGGCGACGACGGGCCGCGCCTGCGGATCGATCCGCTCGCCGTACTCGCCGAAGCCGCCGGATACGACGATCCGGAGCGCTGGTGGGAGGACGTGGTCGAGCACCGGACGCCGGGCCGGGCCGGCCGGGGAGCCGTCCCGCCCACGGCCGCTCCGCACTCGGCGTCCGCGGCCGTACCGACCACGGTCGGCAGGGGCGGTACCGGTGACAGCCAGGTGCCCGTGGACGCCTCCGGCACGGGGAGGGCGGGCGTCGGGGCCACCGGCTCCGGCGCTGCCGGTGGCGGGGGCGCGAGCGGTCGGCCCGGTGGCTCGTCCACCGTGGACACGGGCAGCGGCACGGAGGTTCGTCACGCGCCCGATGACGCGTTCGATACGGCGAGGACAGGCACCGAGGAGGGCCGCCGCGGCGTGGACGGCGGCGCGAGGACGGCCGACGGGGACGGCGGGCCGTCCGTGGACGGCGGCACGGGGGGAGCCCGGGGGCCGGACCGTTCCGGGGAAGGCGTCGGAGCCCTCGGTGCCTTCGAAGCGCTGGGCGAGGCGATGGGGGCGCTGCGCGAGGCGTACGGGGACGGGGACCATGACCGGGACCCCCTGCGCGAAGCGCACATGCGGCTGCGGATGCGTGAGGCGCGGCGCGAGTTCGGGGAGGACGGGTTCGCCGTGGTCTGCGGCGCCTGGCATGTGCCGGCCCTGACCCGGCGTACCACCGTGAGCGCGGACCGGCAGCTGCTCAAGGGACTGCCGAAGGCCAAGGTCGACATCGTCTGGGTGCCGTGGACCCACCGGCGGCTGTCCCGGCACAGCGGCTATGGCGCGGGGATCACGTCGCCCGGCTGGTACGGGCATCTGTTCAACGCCCCGGACCGGCCGATCGAGCGCTGGATGACCAGGGTCGCCGGACTTCTCCGGGATGAGGACCATCCGGTCTCCTCCGCTCATGTGATCGAGGCGGTACGCCTCGCCGATACCCTCGCCGCGATGCGCGGCAGGCCTCTCGCCGGGCTCGTGGAGACGACGGACGCGATCCGGGCGGTGATGTGCGAAGGCTCGGATGTGCCGCTGGCACTCGTGCAGGACCGGCTCATCGTCGGTGATGTGCTCGGCCGGGTGCCCGAGTCGGCTCCCGCCGTGCCCCTTCAGCGGGATCTGACGCGTGTACAGCGCACCCTTCGTCTCAAACCGGAGGCGGCGGAGCGGGAGTTGGAGCTCGATCTGCGCAAGGACACCGACGCCGGACGCAGCCGGCTGCTGCACCGGCTGCGACTGCTCGGCATCGAGTGGGGTGAGCCGCAGCGCTCGCGCGGCGGGTTGGGGACGTTCCGGGAGACCTGGCGGCTCCGCTGGGAGCCGGAGCTGTCGGTGCGTGTCGCCGAGGCCGGGGTGTGGGGAACGACCGTCATCGCCGCCGCCACGGCGAAGGCCGGGTCCGACGCCACCTCCGCCGGGTCCCTCGCCGACGTCACCGCCCTCGCCGAGCGCTGCCTGCTCGCCGGACTCCCGGAGGCCCTCCCGGTGGTGATGCGGATGCTCGCCGACCGGGCCGCGCTCGACGCCGACGTCGGTCATCTCGCCCAAGCCCTCCCGGCGCTGGTCCGCTCCGTGCGGTACGGCGATGTGCGCGGCACCGACTCCGCCGCGCTCGCCGAGGTGGCGGTCGGACTGGCCGAGCGGGTCTTCGTCGGACTGCCGCCCGCGTGCGCCGGACTCGACGCGGACGCCGCGGACGAGATGCGGCAGCACATGGACTCCGTCCACACCGCTGTCGGTT
>NZ_JBQQBW010000106.1:0-21964 GCF_052245415.1 Streptomyces sp. 8N706
GCGCGGGGTGACCCGGCTCCTGCGGCCCCGGGTGGGCGGGTGCGGGATGCGAACCCGGGTGGGCGGGTGCGGGATGCGAACCCGGGTGGGCGGGTGCGGGATGCGGTCCCGGCCCGCTCGAGCCCGGGTACGGCGGCGCGGGGTGCGCCCCCGGCCCGCCCGAGTCCGGGTACGGCGGCGCGGGCTGCGCAGCCGTCCCGCCCGAATGCGCATAGGGCGGCGTCCCCGGCGGATCCGGGAAGCCAAGCTGCGGGTGAGGCTGCTCGGCCTGCGGTACGTCGGCCTGCGGCACGGCCTCCGCCTCCCCCGGGGGTACCGGCCCCCAGCCGGAAGGGGCCGACCGGTGGGATTCGTGGGGCGGTGGCAGCGGAGCCCCCCCAGAGTGCTGCATCCGCTGACTCTCCGTCTCGTGCAGACAACTAACGCATGGTCAAGCAGCTGGAGCCTGTCCGTACTGTCGCCCGGCGCCGCCGGGCACGGGTCGGCGGGCGCCAGGTGCCGGACAAGGCCGGGGCGGCGTCGGTGCCCCCCGCTCCTCGCGGAGGGCACCAGAACGGTACCGCCCCTCACTGCCGCTGTGTGAACGGCCGGGAACGATCAGGAGTGCCCGGGGAGTTCCTCGGCCAGCGCGCGGAGCGCCAAGCGGTACGAACCGATACCGAAGCCCGCGACCGTCCCGGACGCCACGGGCGCGACGACCGAGGTGTGCCGGAACTCCTCACGGGCGTACGGGTTCGAGATGTGCACCTCGATGAGCGGGGCCGTGCGCTGGGCGGCAGCGTCCCGCATCGCATACGAGTAGTGGGTGAACGCAGCCGGGTTGAGCACGACCGGGATCGACCCGTCGGCAGCTTCGTGCAGCCAACCGACCAGCTCCGCCTCGTCGTTGGTCTCCCGCACCTCGACCTCCAGGCCCAGCTCCTTGCCCAGCCGGGAGCACTCCTCGACCAGCCCGGTGTAGGAGGTGGAGCCGTAGACATCGGGCTCGCGGGACCCCAGACGGCCCAGATTCGGACCGTTCAGGACCAGGACCCGCCGGGTCACCGGGAGACCTCCGCGTAGGCCGCGGCCAGGACGGCCGGGTCGGGCCCCTCCAGCACGGTCGGCTTGCCGAGGCCGTCGAGGACGATGAAGCGCAGCAGGTCGCCGCGGGACTTCTTGTCGACCTTCATGGTCTCCAGCAGCTTGGGCCACTGGTCGCCGCGGTAGGTCAGCGGCAGCCCGACCGACTCCAGGACGGCACGGTGCCGGTCGGCGGTGGCGTCGTCCAGCCGCCCGGCGAGACGGCCGAGCTCCGCGGCGAACACCATGCCGATGGAGACGGCCGCGCCGTGCCGCCAGTTGTAGCGCTCGTTCTTCTCGATCGCATGGGCCAGCGTGTGCCCGTAGTTGAGGATCTCCCGCAGGCCGGACTCCTTGAGGTCGGAGGAGACGACCTCGGCCTTCACCCGGATCGACCGCTCGATGAGCTCGGCGGTGTGCGGGCCTGCGGGCGTACGGGCGCCGGCCGGGTCCTCCTCGATGAGGTCGAGGATCACCGGGTCGGAGATGAAGCCGGCCTTGATGATCTCGGCGAGGCCGCTGATGTAGTCGTTGGCGGGAAGCGAGTCGAGGACGGCGAGGTCGCACAGCACACCGGCCGGCGGGTGGAAGGCCCCGACCAGGTTCTTGCCCTCGGCGGTGTTGATTCCGGTCTTGCCCCCGACGGCCGCGTCGACCATACCCAGCACGGTCGTCGGCACGGCGATCCAGCGCACTCCCCGCAGCCAGGTGGCCGCGACGAAGCCCGCGATGTCGGTGGTGGCGCCCCCGCCGACGCCGACGATGACATCGGTGCGGGTGAAGCCGGTCTGCCCCAGGGCCTTCCAGCAGTACGCCGCGACCTCGACGGTCTTGGACTCCTCGGCGTTGGGCAGCTGGATCGCGATGGCCTCGTAGCCCTGCTCGGCGAGATCCTCACGCAGTGCCTCGCCGGTCGCGGCCAGCGCCTCCGGGTGCAGCACGGCGACACGCTTGGCACCACGGCCGACGAGGCCCGGGAGCTCACCGAGCAGCTGACGTCCAATCAGGACCTCATAGGGGTCCGTGCCCGCGGTGCCGCTGACCTGGATCCGGGTCGGGGACTCCCCCAGCGGGGCGTGGGGACGGGTCTCGGTCATGAGTGCTTCTCCTGGCTGGGGGTCCGGTGAGTTCCGCCCGGGGCGGAGCCGCTGATGTCTTCAGGAGCCACTGATGCCTCGGGCCCCGGGACGGGGAGCCTCAACTCCAGTGCGTCGAGGACCGCTTCGGCGACGTCCTCGGGGGTGCGGTCGTCGGTGCTGACGACGGTACGGGCGACCTCGGTGTACAGCGGTCGGCGCTCCTCCATCAACTCTCGCCAGCGCTGCCGCGGATTGACCGCGAGCAGCGGCCGGGGAGCGTTGAGCCCGACGCGCTTGACCGCCTCGTTGACCCCCACGTCGAGAAAGACGACGGGACGGCCGGCCAGCAGGGCGCGGGTGCCCTCGTCCAGGATGGCCCCGCCGCCGAGCGCGAGGACGCCCGGGTGCTCGGCCACCGCGGCCCGTACGGCATGGCGCTCCAACTCGCGGAAGTGGGCCTCGCCGTCATCGATGAAGATCTCCGGGATCGCCCGGCCCGTGGTCCGCTCGATATCGGCGTCGGTGTCCCGGTAGCCGACACCCAGCCGGTCGGCGAGGATCTGCCCGACAGTCGACTTGCCGACGCCCATGGGGCCGACGAGGACGACAGCGGGGCCCGCCACCCGTTCCTCACTCACCGGATCGCCAGGTTGTCGAGGAAGCTCCGCACGTTCCGGCGGGTCTCGGTCACCGAGTCGCCGCCGAACTTCTCCGCCACCGCGTCGGCCAGCACCAGCGCGACCATCGCCTCGGCCACGATCCCCGCGGCCGGCACCGCGCACACGTCCGAACGCTGGTGGTGTGCCTGCGTGGCCTCGCCGGTGGCGACGTCGACCGTGGCCAGCGCCCGTGGCACGGTCGCGATCGGCTTCATGGCGGCCCGTACGCGCAGCAGCTCGCCCGTGGTCAGTCCGCCCTCGGTGCCGCCGGAGCGGCCGGAGGTGCGCCGGATGCCCTCCTCGGTGCTCACGATCTCGTCGTGCGCCTGTGAGCCCGGGACGCGGGCCAGGTCGAAGCCGTCGCCGACCTCGACCCCCTTGATCGCCTGGATGCCCATCAGCGCACCGGCCAGCCGGGCGTCCAGCCGGCGGTCCCAGTGCACATGCGAGCCCAGGCCCACGGGCACGCCGTAGGCCAGAACCTCGACGACGCCGCCGAGGGTGTCACCGTCCTTGTGGGCCTGGTCGATCACCTCGACCATCGCCTTGCTCGCGTCCTCGTCCAGACAGCGCACCGGGTCGGCGTCGAGCCGGTCCACATCGGAGGGCGTGGGCAGCACCCCGTACGGAGCCTTGGCCGAGGCCAGCTCCACGACATGGCTGACGATCTCGATCCCGGCCGTCTCCTTCAGATACGACCGTGCCACCGTGCCGAGCGCGACCCGGGCCGCGGTCTCGCGCGCGGAGGCGCGCTCGAGGATCGGGCGGGCCTCGTCGAAGCCGTACTTCTGCATCCCGGCGAGGTCGGCGTGGCCGGGGCGGGGCCGGGTCAGCGGGGCGTTGCGCGCCAGCTCGGCGAGCTCGGCCGGGTCGACCGGATCGGCCGCCATGACCTTCTCCCACTTGGGCCACTCGGTGTTGCCCACCATGATCGCCACCGGGGAGCCGAGCGTCAGACCGTGCCGTACGCCGCCGAGGAAGGTGACCTCGTCGCGCTCGAACTTCATCCGCGCGCCACGGCCGTAACCGAGCCGCCGCCGGGCGAGCGCGTCCGCCACCATCTCGGTGGTGATCGGTACGCCGGCGGGGAGACCCTCCAGCGTCGCGACAAGTGCGGGGCCGTGCGACTCCCCCGCGGTCAGCCAGCGCAACCTGCTCAACGGTGCTCCTCCTGCTCGCGCTTAGGTCTGCGGCGCGGCCCCGGGAGCTCCCCCCGCCTACCGCTGCGGGTACTCCACACAGCGGCGGCTGAGGGCGCGCGGCCCAGGCCCGCCACCTCCGATCCTCCCACGTCCGGGCCCCGGCGCCGGACGCCGGTCCACCAGCCGGACCGCCGAGGCGGACCGCGCCGGGAAGGGGATCCGGGGCTTCAGGCCTCCGGGCCGCCGGAACGTGCCGCGAGCGCCCGCTCCCCGGCCTCCCGCATGGCCGCCAGGGGCGCCGGGGTACGGCCGGTCATCCGCTCGGCCTGGAGCGCCGCCTGGTGGACGAGGAGGTCCAGACCGCCGACGACCTCGCCGCCCCGGGCCGACCAGGCCGACGCGAGCCGGGTCGGCCACGGCTCGTACAGCACGTCGAACAGCGTGCCGGGGCGGTCGGGGACCGCCCCGGCGAGAGCGTCGGTGGTTCCTGCCGGGGTGGTGGCGATGACCAGGGGCGCGTGGAGCCCTTCCGGGGCCTCGGACCAGTCGGCGGTCCTCACCTCCACGGCGAGCCGCTCGCCCCAGCGCCGCATCTCCGCCGCCCGGGCCTCGCTGCGCACATACGCGGTGACGGGGCCGGTGCAGATCCGGGAGAGTGCGGCGAGCGCGGACGACGCGGTGGCCCCGGCGCCGAGCACGGCGGCGCGTCCGACCTTCTCCAGGCCGTGCTCGCGGAGCGCCGCGAGCATGCCGGGGATATCGGTGTTGTCGCCGGTACGACGGCCGTCCTCATCGAAGATCACCGTGTTGACGGCCTCGACGGACGCGGCGGTCTCGCTGATCTCGTCGAGCAGCGGGATCACCACGCGCTTGAGCGGCATGGTCAGGGACAGCCCGGCCCAGTCCCCTTCCGGGAGACCGGCCAGGAAGCCGGCGAGCCCGAGCTCCTCGACCTCGAAGCGGTCGTACCGCCAGCCGGGCAGCCCCAGCGCCTCGTACGCGGCGCGGTGCAGCACCGGGGAGAGGGAGTGGGCGATCGGCGAGCCGAGGACCGCGGCGCGCCGGCCGCCCGTCGAATGATCAGCCATTGCCTGCCCCGGCTTCCTTCTCCTTGCGTCGGTTGTCGTTGAACTCCTCGACCAGCTTGTTGTGTTCCGCGAGCGTCGTGGCGAACTTGGTGTTCTGCCCGTCGACGGCGACGAAGTAGTACCAGTCGCCGGGCTCCGGATTCAGCGCGGCGTCCAGGGCCTCGCTGCCGGGATTGCCGATGGGGCCCGGCGTCACGCCCTTGTAGAAGTAGGTGTTGTACGGGTCGTCGAAGCGGCGGAGCTCGGCGGGGTCCAGGTCGATCTTGCTCTGGCCCTTCAGATAGTTGTAGGTCGAGTCGAACTCCAGACGCCCGTTGGTCTCGGTGTTGCCCGGCTTCAGACGGTTGTAGACGACGCGTGCCATCTTGCGGAAGTCGTCGTCGGTCTTGCCCTCGGCCTGGACGAGGCTGGCCACCGTGATGAGTTCCAGCGGGGACTTGAGCCCCAGTTTCCTGGCCTCGCCCGCCAGATCCTGCTTCGCGTACTCCTGCTTGGCACGGGCCACCATCTGCCGCAGGACGTCCTCGGGCTTGGTGCCCTTGGCCGCGCTGTACCGCGAGGGATAGAGGAAACCTTCCAGCGGATCCTTGATGTCCGGGTCGTCATCGGCCCACTCGGGCAGTCCGAGCTTCTTGGCCTCCTTGGCGGCGACCTTCTTGGTGGTTCCGGCCTTGGCGCCGAGCTTCTTGTCGATGGCCGCGTAGACCCCGGGGGCGCGGCTCCCCTCGGGGATGATCAGGGCGTTGAAGTTCGCCGGGTCCGTCATCATGTTGACGGCTTCCTCGCCGGACATCTTCTTGTGGAGGATGTAGACGCCGGCCTGGATGTGCCCGCCCTTGGGGTTCTTGCCCTGGGCCTCGACGAAGGCGCCGACGCTCTTCACGACACCCGCGTTCAGCAGGATGTTGCCCATCTGGTTGCCCGTGGCGCCGTCGGGGATCTCGACCTGGACCTCACCGCTGCCCTTGCCGGAGAAGTCCGGCGCGTCGCCGAAGTGGGCCTGCCAGAAGTCGTATCCGAGGTAGCCGGCGCCGCCGACGGCACCGAGGAGGATCACCCCGGTGAGCAGACAGGCCGTCCCGCTGCGGCGTTTGGGTCGGTCGCCGCGGCTGCCAGATTGCGGGGTGCCGGGGTCCTCGTGGTCCTCGTCGTTGTCATTGTCAACGAAGTCGGCAACACGGTCCCGGCTCCCCGGACGGCCCTGTTCTCCCGCGAAGAAGGGGTGTTCGCGGTCATCGGCGCCGGGCTCGGCGGGCTGCTCGGAGTCCCGCTGCGGGTAGGGCTGCTGCTCCTCGTACCGCTGTTGTCCTTCGTACGGCTGCTGTTCGTCGTACTGCCGCTGTTCGTCGTACTGCCGCTGTTCGTCGTACGACCGCGGCTCCGCATACTGCTGCCCGCCCTGGTACCGCTGGTCGCCGTAGCCGGAGTCCGCGTACGGCTGCTGCCCGCGCCTGCCGGGCGGTTCCGGCGGCGGATAGGCGTCCCCGGTGCCGTAGAGGTCCGGCCGCTCGCCGGTGTACGGGTCGGAGGGCTGGGGGCCGTACGGGTCACCGGGGTCGCCGCCGTACGCCATGTCCGCCGGGCGCGAGGGGCCCCAGCCGTACTGCTGCCCACCGGGGTACTGCTGCCCGGGATACCGCTGGTCGGGATGGGGCTGATGTCCCGCGTCGCCGTACTGCGGCGCCTGGCCGTCCCACTGCGGCTGCTGCGGATACTGCTGCTGCCGACCGGCGTACGGGTCCGGGCTGCCGCTCGTGGCCTGCTGCCCGTCCCATCCCCGGTCCCCGTAGAGAGGGTCGTCGGGATGCCAGGGTTCGGAGCCTTGGCCCCGGCCGTACTCAGTCATCGATCCCCTTGAGCCGTGAGACGGCTCCCGGTGCGCGTGTCGGCGCAGGCGTCCGGTCCGCCTCGTGTCCGCGGCGGCCATCGCGCGCCGTCGCGTCGCGCGGCACGTTACCGTATCGCGATCAGATGACCACTTCGACGCCCTCGCCGGGAGCTTTACCCGACGCCCGTTCGGTCTCCAGGGCGTTCTGGAGGATGATCACGGCCGCGGCCTGGTCGACCACCTTGCGCCCCTTCTTGGAGCTGACGCCCGAGGCACGCAGTCCCTGGGTCGCGGTGACCGTGGTCATCCGTTCGTCCACGAGGCGCACCGGCACCGGGGCGATCCGCCGGGCCAGCTCCTGGGCGAACGCCCTCACCTTGGCCGCGGCCGGCCCCTCGCCGCCGCTGAGCGAGCGGGGCAGACCGGCCACGACCTCGATCGGCTCGTACTCCTCGACGATGCTCCCGAGCCGCCGCAGGGCGGCCGGCACATCGCGCCCCGGCACCGTCTCGACGGGGGTGGCGAGGACCCCGTCGGGATCGCACGAGGCGACCCCGATCCGGGCGTCCCCGACATCGACGGCGATCCGCCGGCCGCGTCGCATGGCCTGAGCCTCCGTCATACCGCTGCCGCCCTCCGCCCCGGTCAGGCCTTCTCGGCGACCAGGCGCTCGACGGCGGCCACGGCCTCGTCGATGGCGGCCGGGTTCTGGCCGCCGCCCTGGGCGACGTCGTCCTTGCCACCGCCGCCGCCGCCGAGCGTCTTGGCCGCGGTACGGACCAGCTCGCCGGCCTTGATGCCCCGCTCACGGGCGGCCTCGTTGGTGGCGACGACGGTCAGCGGGCGGCCGTTCGCCACGGTGAAGAGGGCGACCACGGCCGGACGACCGCCGCCGATGCGCTGCCGGACGTCGAGTACGAGCTTGCGCAGGTCGTCGGCGCCGGTGCCGTCCGGCACCCGCCCGGTGGCCAGGGCCACGCCCCGTACGTCCTTGGCGCTCTCGGCCAGACCGGCGGCCGCCTGGAGGACCTTCTCCGCGCGGAACCGCTCGATCTCCTTCTCGGCGTCCTTGAGCTTGGCGAGCATTCCGGAGATCTTCTCCGGCAGCTCCTCCGGGCGGCCCTTCACCAGGTCGGTCAGCTGGGAGACCACCGTGTGCTCCCGGGCGAGGAAGCTGTAGGCGGTCGACCCCGACGAGGGCCTCGACCCGGGCGCACACCGGAGCCGATCGAGGACTCGCCGAGCAGCTTGACCAGGCCGAGCTGGGCGGTGTTGTGGACATGGGTGCCACCGCACAGCTCCTTGGAGAAGTCGCCGATGGTGACCACGCGGACGCGCTCACCGTACTTCTCGCCGAACTCGGCGATGGCGCCCTGCTTCTTGGCCTCGCTCATGCTCATCACCTCGGCGGTGACATCGAGTTCACGGGCCAGCACCTCGTTGATCTTCTGCTCGACGTCCGTGAGGACCGTGCCCGGCACGGCGGCCGGGGAGCCGAAGTCGAACCGGAAGCGCCCCGGGGCGTTCTCCGAGCCGGCCTGGGCGGCCGTGGGGCCGAGGGCGTCGCGCAGCGCCTGGTGGGTGAGGTGCGTGGCGCTGTGGGCGCGGGCGATGGCACGGCGGCGGGTGATGTCGATCTGGCTGTACGCCGCGGCACCGACGGTCACCTCGCCGACCTGGACCACACCCTTGTGCACGCTGACGCCCGGCACCGGCTGCTGGACGTCGCGGATCTCCACGACGGCGCCGGTGTCGAGCCTGATCCGGCCGGTGTCGGCCTGCTGGCCACCGCCCTCGGCGTAGAACGGCGTCCGGTCGAGGACGACCTCGACCTCGTCACCCTCCTGGGCGGCGGGCGACGACACGCCGTCCACCAGCAGACCGACCACGGTGGACTCACCCTCGGTGTCGGTGTAGCCGGTGAAGACGGTGCTGCCGGAGGTGTCGGCGACCTCGCGGTAGGCGGACAGGTCGGCGTGGCCCTGCTTCTTGGCCTTGGCGTCGGCCTTGGCCCGCTCCCGCTGCTCCTTCATCAGACGACGGAAGCCCTGCTCGTCGACGGAGAGGCCCTGCTCGGCCGCCATCTCGAGAGTGAGGTCGATCGGGAAGCCCCAGGTGTCGTGGAGCAGGAACGCCTTCTCGCCGGGGAGGACCGTGGAGCCCGCGGCCTTGGTGTCCGAGACGGCGGTGTCGAGGATGTTGGTGCCGGTCTTGAGGGTCTTGAGGAAGGCGGCCTCCTCGCCCAGCGCGACCGTCTCGATGCGCTTGCGGTCCTCGATGAGCTCCGGGTACTGCTCGCCCATGGTCTTGATGACCACGTCGATCAGCTCGCCGACGACCGGCTCGGTGGCTCCCAGCAGGCGCATGTTGCGGATGGCGCGGCGCATGATGCGGCGCAGCACATAGCCGCGGCCCTCGTTGCCGGGGGTGACACCGTCGCCGATGAGCATGACGGAGGTGCGGATGTGGTCGGCGACGACGCGCAGCGACACGTCCGAGGTGTGGTCGGCGCCGTAGCGGACACCGGTGAGCTCGGTGGCCTTGTCCATGACCACGCGCAGGGTGTCGGTCTCGTACATGTTCCGCACGCCCTGCAGGATCATCGCCAGGCGCTCGAGACCGAGGCCGGTGTCGATGTTCTTGCTGGGCAGCTCGCCGAGGATGGGGAAGTCCTCCTTGCCCCCGCCCTCGCCGCGGATGTACTGCATGAAGACCAGGTTCCAGATCTCCACATAGCGCTCGTCGTTGACGGCCGGGCCGCCCTCGGCGCCGAACTCCGGGCCCCGGTCGTAGTTGATCTCGGAGCACGGGCCGCACGGGCCGGGAACGCCCATGGACCAGTAGTTCTCCTTCATCCCCAGCCGCTGGATGCGCTCGGCGGGGACGCCGATCACCTGGCGCCAGATCCGCTCGGCCTCGTCGTCGTCCTTGTAGACGGTGATCCAGAGCCGCTCCGGGTCCAGGCCGTAGCCGCCGTCGGCGACCGGGGCGGTCAGCAGCTCCCAGGCGAGCCTGATGGCGCCTTCCTTGAAGTACTCGCCGAAGGAGAAGTTGCCGCACATCTGGAAGAACGTGCCGTGCCGGGTGGTCTTGCCGACCTCTTCGATGTCGGGCGTGCGCACGCACTTCTGCACGCTCGTGGCGCGCTGGAAGGGCGGCTTGACCTCGCCGAGGAAGTACGGCTTGAACGGGACCATGCCCGCCGGGACCAGCAGCAGCGTCGGGTCGTCCGCGATCAGCGACGCCGACGGCACGACGGTGTGCCCGCGCTCCTCGAAGAAGCGCAGCCAGCGGCGACGGATTTCAGCCGACTCCATCAGTGGTCCTCATTCCGGTTGTACGGGTGCTTCCGGCCCAGCGCCTCCGGTCGGCGCGGTGCGGGCAGTTCTCGGTGGTTCTCCCCGGACTCGATGCCCAGGGCGTCGTTGAGCTCGGTCTCGCGCCGGGCCATGCCGTCACGGACGTCCGAGGCGAACTCCTTGAGGCGGTGTCCCGCCTCCACGGCCCTGTCGGCGGCCCGGGCGGCCAGGCTTTCCGGCGTCAGCTGCCGGAGCTTGCGGTTGACCTTGGTGGTGGCCCACACACCGGCGGCTGCGCCCGCGGTGAACCAGAACGTACGGCGGAACATGGTCGATCAGGCCTTTCCGCCGCGGTTGCGCCGACCGCCCCGGCGGGCCGACGGCACTGTGCGTCCTACGATCACGGTACGGCGGGTCGCCGGCGGCTGCGGCCCCTTCCGGCCGATGGCCTGGCGCACCGCATAGCCGAAGGCCGCGACCTTGACCAGCGGGCCGCCGAACGTGGAGGCGACGGTGGAGGAGAGCGCCGAGGCGTTGGAGGTGACCTCCTGGACATCGGTGGCGATCGCGTCGACCCGGTCGAGCTGGGTCTGCGCGGACCGCACGGTCGCCGACGCCTCCCCGAGGAGCGGGACCGCCTGCTCGGAGACGTCCGCCACGAGCTTGGTCGTCGCTCTGAGCACCTGGGCGAGCCTCACCAGCACCACGGCGAGGAACGACACCAGGATGGACCAGAAGACGGCCACGAGGATCCCGGCCACCTCTCCACCGGACACGATGCACCGCTCCCTGTAGACGAATCGGTCGCCGCCGTCATGGGCGGCCCGGTCCTCCGGGACATGGGGCGGCAGATCTCGACCTTATCGCGCCGGGACCCCGTCCCCGTACCGGATTGCCCGGCGGTGGAGCGGCGTACGGCCCGGCCGATTGTACGGTCCGCACACCTCCGAGTACGCTCCGTGTTCCATGCGACGCCCCTTGCGCCCCGGCACCGCCCTCGAGCTTCCCCCCGCCCCCGGCAATCTCCCCATGGAGCTGAACCGGTTCGTCGGACGGAAGGCCGAACTGGCCGAGCTGGGCCGGCAGCTGGACCGATCCCGGCTGGTCACCGTGACCGGCGTCGGCGGAGTCGGCAAGACCCGCTTCGCCCTCCGCGCCGCACATCTGATGCAGGAACGCTTCCTCGATGGGATCTGGCTGGTGGAGCTGTCCGCGCTGCGCGAGCCCGAGCTGCTGGAGCACGCGTTCACCGAGGCGCTGGGCCTGGCCGACCACACCGGGCGACGGCCGCGTACCGCACTCGCCGAGCAGCTCGCCGACCGGCGGCTGCTGCTGATCCTGGACGGCTTCGAGCACATCGTGGAGGAATGCGCCGGGCTCACCCGGGAGCTGCTGTGCCGCGCGCCGGGGCTGCGGGTGCTGGCGGCGGGGCGGCGACTGCTCGGCGTGGCGGGTGAGCAGGCCTTTCCGCTGGCGCCGATGCCGGCTCCCGCTCCGGCCCGCTCGCCCAGAGCACCGCGCCCGCCCGTGGGGGACGCCGCGGTGCTCCTCGCCGACCGGGCCGCCGCCGTTCTGCCCGGCTTCGCGATCACCGACGACAACCGCTGGGCGATCGCGGAGCTGTGCCACCGGCTCGACGGGATCCCGCTCGCCCTGGAGCTGGCGGCGGGGCGGCTGCGCGCCCTCTCCCTGGAGCAGATGCTCCACCGGCTCGACGACCGCTTCCGGCTGCTCACCGGCGGCAGCCGCGGCGCGCTGCCCCGCCACCAGACGCTGCGTACGGCCATCGGCTGGAGCCATGAGCTGTGCACTCCGCGGGAGCGGCTGCTGTGGGCCCGGCTGTCGGTCTTCGCGGGCCACTTCGACCTGGAGGCTGCTGAGTACGTCTGCTCCGGGCCGGACCTGCCCGCGGACGAGCTGCTCGATGTGGTCGCCGAGCTGGTGGCGCAGTCCGTCCTGGTCCGCGAGGACACCCCGGCGGGCTGCCGCTACCGGATGCTGGACACCGTACGGGCCTACGGCGCCTGCTGGCTCGACGCGCTGGAGGACACCGCGCGGATGCGGCGGCGGCACCGCGACTGGTACATGGGCCTGGCCACCTGGTGCGAGCTCGACTGGTTCAGCCCGCGGCAGGCGGAGGTGGCGGCCCGGATCGACGCCGAGCTGTCGAATCTGCGGGTCGCGCTGGAGTTCAGCCTCGAAGGCGGCGAGGACGCGCACATCGGCCAGTACCTCGCGGGCACCCTGTGGTTCTACTGGGTCGGCTGCGGCCGGCTCGCCGAGGGCCGGCACTGGCTCCAGCGCGCCCTGGAGCTGGAGAGCGACCACGACGAGGCGCGGCTGAAGGCGCTGTGGGTCGCCGGTTATGTGGCCGTGCTGCAGGGCGACACGGTGGGGGCGGTCGCGGCGCTCCAGGAGTGCAGCGAGGAGGCGGAGCGGACGGGCAACGCCCTCGCGGCGGCGTGCGCCCTGCACCGCACGGGCTGTCTCGCCCTGGTCTCCGACGACATCCCGCGCGCCGAGGAGCTGATCCGCGCGGCGCTCGAGCGGTACCGGGAGATCGGCGAGCTGAACAGCAACGTCCTGATGGGGCAGGTCGAGCTGGCCATGGCGGTGGCCTTCCGGGGCGATCTCGCCGGCGCGGTCGCGCTCTGCGAGGACGTCCGCGAGGTCTGCGAGGACCACGGTGAGCGCTGGACGCTGGCCTACGCGCTGTACGGGCTGGGATTCGCGGCCTGGACCCGGGGTGACGCGGCCGAGGCCCGGAAGCTGCTGGAGGAGTGCCTGGCCATCGACCACGCCTTCCACGACCTCGTCGGCTCGGTGCTCGCTCTGGAACTTCTCGCCCTGATCACGGTGGGCGAGGGGGACCCGGAGGAGGCGGCGGTGCTGCAGGGGGCCGCCGGGCAGCTCTGGCGCTCGGTGGGGCTGCCGCTCTTCGGCTCGAAGAACTTCAACGCCCCCCATCTGATGTGCGAGCGGCAGACGCGGGAGGCGCTGGGCGCGGAGCGCTACGAGGAGTGTCTGCGGGAGGGGGCACGGCTCGACCTGGACGCGGCGACGGCACGGGCGCTGCGCGGCGCGGGGCGTGCCGCCCCGGTACCGGGGCCGCGCGGCGAACTCCAGGCCGTCGAGGCCCCCTCCACGCACGAGCCCGCCGCTTCCCCCTCCGCGGGCGGCGGGGAAACGGCGGGCTGATGGTGCGGACTGCGCGCCGGGTCAGCGGGCGTAGTACTCGACGACCAGCTGCTCGTCGCAGATCACCGGGATCTCCTTGCGGTTCGGCTCCCGGTCGAGGCGGAAGGCGAGGGCCTTCAGGTTGACCTGCAGGTAACGCGGGGTCTCGCCCTCCGTGTCGTAGCCGCCCTCGCGCGCGACCTGGAAGGGGTACTTCTCCCGGCTGCGCTCGCGGACCATCACCACGTCATCGGGGCTGACCCGGAAGGACGGCTTGTCGACCTTGCGGCCGTTGACCTCGATGTGACCGTGCACGACCATCTGGCGGGCCTGGTAGATCGTGCGGGCGAGACCGGACCGAAGGACGAGCGCGTCCAGACGGCGCTCCAGCTCGACGATCAGCGCTTCGCCGGTCTTGGTCTCGACCTTGCGGGCGCGGTCGTAGGCACGGGCCATCTGGCGCTCGCTGATGTCGTACTGAGCGCGCAGACGCTGCTTCTCCAGCAGACGGACCTTGTAGTCACTGTTCTGCTTGCGGCCACGGCCGTGCTCGCCGGGCGGGTACGGGCGGGCCTCGAAGTACTTGACGGCCTTCGGCGTCAGGGCGATGCCGAGTGCGCGGGACTTCTTGACCTTGGGACGCGACTGGTTCACGTGGAACGAACCTCCGTGTAAGTTAGGTGAGCCTTACCTTAGCGGAGGAGAACGCATGTTTCGACCTGGGAGCCCCCTGCCCGGAACCGGCCACGTCGCGGAATCGACGGCGGACGGCGCCCGGACGGGTCAGCCGCGCCCCTTGGACGATGCTCGGCGGCCCACTGCCGCTGAGCGTGTACGAACCCTCGTGGAGTCGAACGCCTCGGCCGCACTGAGCATTCCGGGTGCGGACCTCGACGAGCTGGGCGCCGCGGCGCCCGCCGCACGTACCGTCTCACCGGAGGGGGACGTGCTGCTACTGGTGCGCGGAGACTCCCCCGCGGCTCGCGCCGCGGCCCACGCACAGGACGACGATCTGACGGCGATGATCGAGATCACCGACGTCGCACCGGTCGCCGTACCCCATCGTATCCGTGGTCGGGGGTGGATCGCCGGTTGGCTGACCCCCGTACGGAACGAGCAGCGTGCCGCCTGCGCGATGCTGCTGGCCGAGCGGCACCCGGTGGGCGCCCTGCTGGGCGTCGGCGAGACCCTCGGTCGCGACCTGTCGCCCGACGAGTACGGCCGTCCGGGCTGGATGCTGCTGCGGCTGGAGGTCGGCGAGGCCTGTGTCGAGGACCTGTGGGGCGCCGAGTCCGTCGAACCGGACGATCTGGCCGCGGCCGAGGCTGACCCGCTGGTGGGGCACGAGGCCGAGCTGCTCCAGCACCTCGCCGCTGCCCACGGGGAGCAGGTACGCGGTCTGTGCGGGCTGCTCGGGGAACGCGCCGGGGACCTGGTGTGCGGAGGCCTGCGGGACAGTGCCGTACCGGTGTCCCTGGACCGCTTCGGTCTGCGGGTGCGCTTCACGGATCCGGACGAGCGCTGCTTCGATGCGCGCTTCGACTTCCCTGAGCCGGTCGCGGACGTCACGGAGCTGCGCCGCGCCATGCACACGCTCTTCGAGGCGGCACTCGACGGCGAGTGACCCGCCGTTCCGGCGGCGCCGGTGTCCGGCGCCTCAGGACGCGGCGTCCGGGGTCTCCTTTTGCGGTCCGGCCGCGTCCTTCGACGCGGGCGGCTCGGGGGGCCTGACCGCGTCACCCGGAGCCGGGCCGTCGGCCGGGCGCGGCGGGGCCTCGCCGCGCAGACGGCTGCGCACCCGCTCCGCCACGTCCGCGTAGCGGGCTTCCGCGCCGTAGCGTGTCGGCTCGTAGTAGCGCTTGCCGTGCACCGCGTCCGGGGCGTACTGCTGGACCGCGATCGCCCCCGGCACATCGTGCGGGTACACATAGCCCTGGGCGTGTCCGAGCTTTTTCGCGCCCTGGTAGTGGCCGTCCCGCAGATGCGGCGGCACCGGGCCCGCCTTGCCCGCCCGTACGTCCGCCAGGGCGGCGCCGATCGCCGTCGTGACCGCGTTGGACTTGGGGGCGAGCGCCAGGGCGACCGTGGCGTGGCCGAGCGTCAGAGCGGCTTCCGGGAAGCCGATCATGGCCACGGCCTGGGCAGCGGCCACCGCGGTCTGCAGAGCGGTCGGGTCGGCCATGCCGATGTCCTCGCTGGCCGAGATCATCAGCCGTCGCGCGATGAACCGCGGGTCCTCCCCCGCCTCGATCATCCTGGCCAGGTAGTGCAGCGCCGCGTCCACGTCCGAGCCGCGGATGGACTTGATGAGCGCGCTCACCACGTCGTAGTGCTGGTCGCCGTCGCGGTCGTACGCCACGGCCGCGCGGTCGACGGCCTCCTCCAGGGTCCGGAGGGTGACCTCCTCCTCGCCCTTGGCCATGGCCGACCCCGCCCCGGCCTCGAGGGCCGTCAGCGCCCGCCGGGCGTCCCCGCCGGCGATCCGCAGCAGATGGGCCTCGGCGTCCTCGGGCAGCCGGACCGCGCCGCCGAGTCCGCGCTCCTCCTCGACCGCCCGGTGCAGCAAGCCGCGCAGGTCGTCGTCGGTCAGCGGCTCGAGCGTGAGCAGCAGGGAGCGGGAGAGCAGCGGGGAGATGACCGAGAAGTACGGATTCTCGGTGGTCGCGGCGATGAGGGTGACCCAGCGATTCTCCACCGCGGGCAGGAGGGAGTCCTGCTGGGCCTTGCTGAAGCGATGGATCTCGTCGAGGAAGAGCACGGTCTCCTTGCCGTACCCACCGGAGGCACGGCGGGCGCCGTCGATGACCGCCCGCACCTCCTTCACCCCCGCCGTGATGGCCGAGAGCTCCACGAAGCGCTTGTTCGTGGCCTGGCTGACCACATAGGCCAGGGTGGTCTTGCCGATGCCGGGCGGGCCCCACAGGATCACCGAGGAGGGGCCCGCGGGGCCGCCGTTCCCCTCGCCGACGAGCCTGCGCAGGGGCGAGCCGGGCCGCAGCAGATGCTGCTGGCCGACGACTTCGTCGAGGGTGCGGGGACGCATCCGTACGGCCAGCGGGCTGCTGGCCGGATCCTTCTGCCGGCGTTCCTCTTCGGCTGCGGTGAACAGGTCGGGCTCCACGTCGGGAACCCTATGTCACCCCACTGACAACGCCGCCGGTGCCGTCCGCCGCCGGAACAGCCGTTGCCGGCTGCCGTCGGGGAACAGCCGCTGCCGGCTGCGCCGCGACGGGACGCCGGAACGGTCACCGGTCCGGCCGCGCGGGTCCGGCGCGGCGGTCAGCCGGTCCAGAAGTCCCACCAGCGCGTCAGGACCAGCATGCCGATGATGCCGACCCAGAGCACCGGAGGCACCCAGTGGAACTCCAGCACCGCCCTGCGCAGCCCGTCCGGTGCCGGGAGGAAGCGGTGCCGGAGGTTGTGCACGGTCACGTAGCAGAACATCACGATGGTGGCGACCCAGGCGAGGGAGCACCAGAGGCAGAGCGAGCCGATCACATACAGCGACTGGTACTGCAGCCAGGCGCAGAAGCCGACACCGAAGAGCGTGCCGGCGTTCAGCCCGAGCCAGAACCAGCGGCGGTAGCGGGCCCCGGCGAGCAGGCCCATACCGATGGCGATCACCATGCCGTAGGTGACCAGGCCCAGCATGGGGTTCGGGAACCCGAAGGCCGCCGCCTGCTCGCTCTCCATGATGTTGCCGCAGGAGACGATCGGGTTGAGGCTGCACCCCGGAGTGAAGCTCTTGCCCTCGACCTTCGCTTCGAGGATCTTGAACTTGTCGATGGTGATGACCCATGCGGCCAGCAGCCCGGCCGCACCGGTGATCACCAGCAGCCATGCGAAGCCCCGGCCGCTCCCGACCGCGTCGCGGCTGCCGTGCTCCCGGTCGTCCCCGTCGGTGGACACGTCGTCAACCACTGTTGTCGCCATATCGCCGTTCCATCGCTCCCGAAGAAATACGCCGTGCACGGACACGCACATTGTGCCCCCGCGAGGGCCGTCACCGGGCCGCCTCCACCGGACGAGGGACACCCAGGGCGTGCCAACACCCTCCGGCGGCCATCCTCGTCCGGTCGCTGTTCGACGGGCGTAAGGCCGCTCGTCTCAGCGGGCCTTGGCGCGCAGCTCCTCCACGATGCGGTCGAGCGCGACCGGCGACTGCTCACCGGTCTCCAGGTCCTTGAGCTGGACCACGCCCTCGGCGAGGTCCCGCTCGCCCGCCACCAGCGCGTACCGGGCTCCCGACCGGTTGGCGGACTTCATCGCGTTCTTCAGGCCCTTGCCGCCGTACGCGAAGTCCGTGGCGACCCCGGCCCGGCGCAGCTCGGTCACGACACCGAACAGCGCCCGCCGTGCCTCCTCGCCGAGCGGCACCGCGAACACCTGGGTGGCGGAGGGCAGTTCCAGCTCGACGCCCTCGGCCTTGAGCGCCAGGACCGTCCGGTCGACCCCGAGCGCCCAGCCCACCGACGGGAGCGCCGGTCCGCCGATCATCTCGGACAGGCCGTCGTACCGGCCGCCGCCGCCCACCGCGGACTGCGAGCCGAGTCCGTCGTGGACGAACTCGAACGTGGTGCGCGTGTAGTAGTCCAGGCCGCGCACCAACTTGGGGTCGTCCTCGTAGGCGACGCCCGCCGCGCTCAGCAGATCCCGCACCTGCTCGTGGTACGCCTTGCACGCCTCGCACAGGTGGTCGCGCATCATGGGCGCGCCGGCCAGCTGCTTCTGTACGGCCTCCCGCTTGTCGTCGAGAACCCGCAGCGGGTTGATCTCGATACGCGCGCGGGTGTCCTCGTCGAGTTCGAGACCGCGCAGGAAGTCCTGGAGCGCGGCCCGGTAGACGGGGCGGCACTCCTTGTCGCCCAGCGAGTTGAGCAGCAGCCGGAAGTCGCGCAGCCCCAGTGACCTGTACGCGTCGACGGCCAGGATGATCAGCTCGGCGTCGAGCGCCGGGTCCTCGGCTCCGATGGCCTCGGCGCCGACCTGCGAGAAGTGCCGGTAGCGCCCGGCCTGCGGCCGTTCGTAACGGTAGTAGGAGCCGGAGTACCAGAGCTTGACCGGGAGGTTGCCGACCCGGTGCAGATTGTTCTCCAGCGCCGCACGCAGCACGGAGGCGGTGCCCTCGGGGCGCAGGGCCAGTTCGTCGCCGCCCTTGGTGGTGAGGGTGTACATCTCCTTGGTGACGATGTCGGTGGACTCGCCGACACCGCGGGAGAAGAGTTCGACGCTCTCGAAGCCGGGCGTCTCGATGTAGCCGTACCCGGCTCGCTGGAGGGGTGCGGAGATCGCTTCACGGACCGCGAGATAGGTCGCGGATTCCGGCGGGATCAGGTCGTACGTGCCCTTGGGGGCCTGGAAGGTGGTCACGGGAAGGGTCTCGTCACATTCCTCGTCGTGGAGCGGCGCGGTCGGCTGCGCTGCGCTCGTGTCGGCTGCTCGCCACATCCCGGAGAAACGGGTTCGTGGCGCGTTCGCGGCCGATGGTCGTCTGGGGACCGTGTCCGGACAGGACCACGGTCGAGTCGTCGAGCGGCAGGCACACGCGGGCCAGCGACTCGAGGATCTCGGCGTGGTCGCCGCCGGGCAGGTCGGTGCGTCCGATGGAGCCGGCGAAGAGCAGATCGCCCGAGAAGAACACCGACGGAACGTCGGACGTCTCGGGCATCCGGAAGGTCACCGACCCCTTGGTATGGCCGGGCGCGTGCGCGACACCGAATTCGAGCCCCGCGAGCTCGAGCTCGGCGCCGTCGGCCAGCTCCTGGACGTCGTCCGGCTCCCCCACGGTCAGCTCGCCCATCAGCGGCATCCCTATCGACCGCCCGAGCGCCTTCTCGGGGTCGCTCATCATGTAGCGGTCCGCGGGGTGGATCCAGGCGGGTACGTCATGCGCTCCGCAGACCGGGACGACCGATGCGACATGGTCGAGGTGGCCATGGGTGAGCACGACGGCGACCGGCTTGAGACGGTGCTTCTTCAGTGCCTCTTCGACGCCCTGGGCCGCCTCGTGGCCCGGGTCGATGATCACGCACTCCTCACCCGCGGCGGGGGCGACCAGGTAGCAATTGGTCCCCCAGGCCCCGGCGGGGAACCCGGCAATGAGCACGATCGTCCTTAAGAGTCGTCGGGCGCAGGAATCTGAGCAGTTCAGAGACTACCGGCGACCGTCCCGCGACGGCGAACCCGTATACGGTACGGCTCGAGTTCTGAGCGGACAGCAGACGAGACGGCGCAAGGAGACGACCCGGTGGCCACGAAGGACCAGCGGCGGCGGCAGCTCGCCCGGGAGAAGTTCGAACGGCAGCAGCAGCGGCGTGCCCAGCAGCGCAGCAAGGCACGGCGCCGCAACGCGGTGGTGGCGGTGGGCCTGGCCGTCGTACTCGCGGCCGGAGCCGCCGCGTATGCGACCGCCGGGCTGGGCGGCGGCGAGAAGGAGGACGACGTCGGCGCCGCGCCCAGCACCTCTCCCGGCAGCAAGGCCCCGGACCCCTGCGGCAAGCCTGCCAAGGGCTCTCCCGGCACCCGGCAGTGGAAGAAGGAGCCGGCCCTCTCCATCGACACCTCGGCCGCGTACACCATGCAGCTGCGGACCACCTGCGGCGACATCGACATCTCGATGGACGCCGCGAAGGCTCCGCACACGGTCAACTCCTTCAACTTCCTGGCCGGCAAGGGCTTTTTCGACCACACCAGGTGCCACCGGCTGACCACGGGCGGCATTTTCGTCCTGCAGTGCGGCGACCCGCAGGGCACCGGCCAGGGCGGGCCGGGCTACACCATCCCGGACGAGAACCTGAAGGACCCCAGGCTCAAGGGCAATGTCTATCCGGCGGGCACGGTCGCCATGGCGAACCAGTACAACGCCCAGGCCCGCAAGGGCCGCGACACCGGCGGCAGCCAGTTCTTCCTGGTCTACCGGGACAGTCAGTTGCCGCCGGACTACACACCGTTCGGCACGATCACCGGGGGCCGTGACGTGCTGAAGAAGATCGCCGACGCGGGGGCGGCGCCGCCGGACGCGACGCAGAACACCGCGCCCAACGCAACCGTCGTGATCGACAAGGCGGTCGTGCGCAAGTCCTGACACGCGCGAAGGTGAAATTTCGGTCGCGCTGGGCGGACAGCCGACCCGCCGTTCGCCTATGTTGGCGTTGTGTAGGGTGCCTGCTCCGACGGCTGCCGCCCTGCCCGGGACCGAGGAAAACCAGCAGCGTGTCGGACCGGATCGGGCGCGGCCCGGGCCGGACCCCTCCTCCCGAAGGGGGCGAGGAGGGAGAACCGTGGACGATGCCCGCGGGCTGCGTGCCCGCGTCGGCATCATGTGGAGGAGGCGCTGTGAGCAGCGACCCATGGGGCCGCGTCGACGAGACGGGGACCGTGTACGTGCGGACGGCCGAGGGTGAGCAGGTCGTCGGATCGTGGCAGGCGGGCACTCCCGAGGAGGCCCTCGCCTACTTCGAGCGCAAGTACGACGGCCTGGTCGTCGAGATCGGCCTCCTCGAGCGCCGGGTGCGGACCACCGACCTGTCCGCGAAGGACGCGACGACCGCCATCGAGCATCTGCGTCAGCAGGTCGACGAGCACCATGCCGTCGGTGACCTGGACGCGCTGCGGAAGCGGCTCGACAAGCTCGTCGCCGATGTCGATGCGCGCAGGGAGGAGCGCAAGGCGGCCAAGGCGCGCCAGTCCGACGAGGCGCGGCACGCCAAGGAGGCGCTGGTGGCGGAGGCCGAGGAGCTGGCCGCCAGCGAGCAGTGGCGGGCCGCGGGAGAGCGTCTGCGGGGGCTGGTCGACACCTGGAAGAGCCTGCCCAGGCTGGACCGCAAGACGGACGACGAGCTGTGGCACCGCTTCTCGCACGCCCGCTCGGCGTTCTCCAAGCGGCGCAAGGCGCACTTCGCGTCGCTGGACGCGCAGCGCGAGGAGGCCCGGAAGGCCAAGGAGAAGCTGGTCGCCGAGGCCGAGTCGCTCTCCGGATCCACCGACTGGGGCCCCACCGCGGCCCGGTACCGCGATCTGATGGCGGAGTGGAAGGCGGCGGGCCGCGCCCAGCGCGAGGCCGAGGACGACCTGTGGAACCGTTTCCGCGGCGCCCAGGACGTGTTCTTCCAGGCGCGGGGCGAGGTGTTCGCCGAGCGCGACGCCGAGCAGCGGGAGAACCTCACCCGCAAGGAGGAGCTGGCGGTCGAGGCCGAGAAGCTGCTCCCCGTCTCGGACCTCAAGGCGGCTCGTGCCGCGTTCCGTTCGATCAACGAGCGGTGGGAGGCCATCGGCCATGTGCCCCGGGACGCCCGCCCGAAGATCGAGGGGCGGATGCATGCGGTCGAGCGCGCCATCCAGGAGGCCGAGGAGGCCGAGTGGCGGCGTACGAACCCCGAGGCGCGGGCCCGCGCGGCGGGGCTGACCGGCCAGCTCCAGGCGGCGGTCGACAAGCTGCGTTCGCAGGTCGACGCCGCCCGCGCGGCCGGCAACAACGCCAAGGCCGACAAGCTGGCGAAGGAGCTCGAGGGCCGTCAGGCGCTGCTGGACCAGGCGCTGAAGGGCCTGGAGGAGTTCGGGGGCTGAGGGGCCCCAGCGCAGCTGACCGTACGAGAGCGGCCCCGGCACAGTGGGTGCCGGGGCCGCTCTCG
>NZ_JBQQBW010000107.1:0-21947 GCF_052245415.1 Streptomyces sp. 8N706
TCGTCCCGCGGTGTCCCCCAGACTGGGGCACCGCGGCCCGACGCGCGGATTCAGCTGATCAGGTGAGCCCTCAGGTGAGGTCGAACTCGCCGTCACGTGCGCCGAGGACGAACGCGCGCCACTCGGCCGGAGTGAAGATCAGCGCCGGGCCCTCCGGATTACGGCCGTCCCGCATCGCGATATAGCCCTCGATGAAGGCGATCTGCACATCACCCGTCCCCTGGCTGCTGGACTGCCACTCGGCGTTGCTCAGATCGAGCTGAGGCTTTTTGAACTCCGCCAGCGGCTGTTGTGTGGTGCTGTCGGCCACGTCCGTGCTCCTCCCGGTTCGTCTACCCGGTCAGCCTAGCGAGCGGTGCGGGTGCCGCACAGGCCGCGGACGTATCACTCCCCGGGCGAATCGGCGCCGACCAGCCACATGGCCCCGCGCGCTCTGGTCATCGTCCCCCGGATACAGCGCTCGCCCAGCGGCAAGGCGGACTACCGCTGGGCTCGCGCTGTCGCGGCGGACGCCCTGGGGCGCAGGCCGGGGACCGGGGAGCGACGGGCTGTCGACGCCTCCGGGCCTGGGGCCGGGCCCCGGGCTCGGAGTTGGCCCTCTCCGGGTTCTCCCTCCGGCGTCCTCGCTCAGGGGTGTCCGTTCAGCCGGGGACCTTGGAGAACTCCCCGAGGAAGGTCTCGTTGAACGCCTTGAGGTCAGCCGGCTTGCGGCTGGTGACCAGGGTGTTCGGTCCGTTCGTGCACACGTTGGCCTCCTCGTCGACCCAGGTGCCGCCGGCGTTGCGAATGTCGGTCCGGAGGCTGGGCCAGGAGGTCAGGACGCGGCCGCGCACCACATCGGCCTCGACCAGGGTCCACGGCGCGTGGCAGATGGCCGCGACGGGCTTTCCGGCGTCGAAGAAGCCCTTGACGAAGGCCATCGCCTTCGGGTCGAGCCGCAGGAAATCCGGATTGGCGACCCCGCCGGGCAGCACCAGGCCGTCGTACTCCTCGACGGTCGCCTGGCCGACCGTCTTGTCCACCGGGAAGGTGTCCGCCTTGTCGAGGTGGTTGAAGGCCTGGATCCGGCCGGACTTGGGGGAGACGAGTTCCGGTGTGCCGCCCGCGTCGGTCACGGCCTGCCACGGGTCGGTCAGCTCGATCTGCTCAACACCCTCGGGGGCCACGAGGAAGGCTACCTTCACTGTCGTCACGTCCTCTCAGGACTGCTCGTGCTCGGTCTGCTCCCTTACGCCCCCACGCGTTCCCGAGCAATTAGGGGTGAAACGATCGTCACCGAGATCCGGCGGCGGACAGCCTGCACCGTTTTCCGTGGTCGGCGGGCGGTGCTCAGCGTGCGTCATCCACGAGGGGGGTGCCGTTGAAGACACCCAGTCGTTCCCGGTACAGCTCGATCGGGACCCCGTTCGGGTCGTGCAGATAGAGGCTCTCCTCCACCCCGCGGTCCGGGCCCACGTAGGCGACACCCGCCGCGTCGAGCGCCGTGCGGGCAGCCGCGTACTGCTCGTCGCTCACCGAGAGCGCGAGGTGCTGGACCCCGCCGACCGTCTCGGTGAAGGGCGGATGGTCATGGCCGGGGAAGTCGAAGAATCCCAGCAGATTGCCGTGACCGATGTCGAAGAAGAAGTGCGTGGAGCCGCGGTAGTCGCGGTTCTCCACGATCTCGACCAGGGGAAAGCCGAGGAACTCCTGGTGGAAGCGGATCGTCTCCTCGACGTCACGGCAGATGAAGGCGACATGGTGGATGCCGCGAGCGGTGGTCGCGGGCCGGGCGGGGCGACCGTGGAGATACCGCGCACGCAGTTCCTCGCGGCGTGCCCGTACGGCCTCCAGTGCGGCTCCTTGGGGCTGAGGCATTTCCGGGCCCTCCCATCCGGTTGATTGGAGCTTCAACCTTTATGGTGTTCCTGCCCGGAATCCGGAAGGCTCACCACCGGAAGGCAGGGTGATCCGCCGGACGCACCTGCCCACCGCCGGGACAGGTGGTGGGAGCGCAGCGCGTGGAAAATCGGGCGCGGATGTCGACCCCACGGCTGATGCCGCCCGTACGGGTAGGTGGGCCCGGCCGGGCCCACCTACCCGTACCGGTCCGTGTTGCCCGCGGGGCGGGCGCCGCGGAGCAGGGCCCCTGCCGCGCGGCGGCTCACCGGCCCAGCGCCGCCATGGCCGCGTTGTGGCCTGGGATGCCGCTCACCCCACCGCCGCGTACCGCTCCCGCACCGCACAGCAGCACATTGGCGTGCCGGGTCTCCACGCCCCATCGGCCCGTCTCCTCCGTCGCATACGGGAAGGCGAGGTCCCGGTGGAAGATGTTCCCGCGGGGCAGACCCAGATCGCGCTCCAGGTCGAGCGGCGTCCTGGCCTCGATGCAGGGCCTGCCGTCGGCGTCCGTCGCCAGGCAGTCGGTGATCGGCTCGTCGAGGCAGGCGTCGAGCCGTTCGAGCGTGGACTTCAGGAGCTCGTCACGCACAGCGTCGTGGTCCCGCTCGAACAGCCGGGCCGGGGTGTGCAGCCCGAAGAGAGTCAGCGTCTGGTAGCCCTGTGCCACCAGCTCCGGGCCGAGGATCGAGGGGTCGGTCAGCGAGTGGCAGTAGATCTCCGAGGGCGGGGCACTCGGCGGCTCCCCCGCCGCGGCCTGCCGGTACGCCGCCGCCAACTGCCCGTACCCCTCCGCGATATGGAACGTCCCGGCGAACGCCTCGCGCGGGTCGGCATCGCGGTCCCGCAGCCGCGGCAGCCTGCGCAGCAGCATGTTCACCTTCAGCTGGGCGCCCTCCGGCCCGGGCGACGGCGGCTCGTCTCCGACCAGCCCCGCCAGTGCCTGGGGCGAGGCGTTGACGAGCACCTGGCGGGCGGCCACCGTCCCTTCCCGGTCGGGGCCGCGGTACGTGACCTCGGCGCGGGTGCCGTCCGTGGCGACGGCGACCGCCTCATGCCCGGTGACGATCTCGGCGCCGGCCGTACGCGCCGCGCCGGCCAGCGCGTCGGTGAGCGCGCCCATCCCGCCGACCGGCACGTCCCAGTCGCCGGTGCCCCCACCGATCACGTGGTAGAGGAAGCAGCGGTTCTGCCGCAGGGTTTCGTCGTGCGCGTCCGCGAAGGTGCCGATCAGCGCGTCGGTGAGGACGACACCGCGCACCAGGTCGTCGTCGAACGCGTTCTCGACGGCGATGCCGAGCGGCTGCTCGAACAGTGCCTGCCAGGCCGTCTCGTCCCCCACCCGTTCACGCAGCGCCGTACGCGTCGGCAGCGGCTGGGTGAGCGTGGGGAAGACCCGCTCGGCCACCCGCGCCGTCATGCCGTAGAAGCGCTCCCAGGACGCGAACTCACGGTCGGATCCGGTGAGCCGGGCGAAGGCCTCCCGGGTGCGCTCCCGGTCCGCACGGTGCACCAGCAGACCTGTGGCCCGGCCGCCCCGCTCGGCCGGCGTGTACGAGGAGACACCGCGCCTGCGCACCTCGAACCGCAGCCCCAGATCCTGGACGATCTTCTGCGGCAACAGGCTGACCAGGTAGGAGTAGCGCGAGAGCCGGGCGTCGACCCCCGCGAAGGGCCGGGTGGAGACCGCGGCCCCGCCGGTGTGGTCCAGCCGCTCCAGGACGAGCACGCTACGGCCCGCGCGAGCGAGGTAGGCGGCAGCGGTGAGGCCGTTGTGGCCACCCCCGATGATCACTGCGTCGTACGAGTCCTGACCAGGCATGCCCCTTGGTAACACGCCGTGGCGCCTCGGGCCCAGGGCCTGAGCCGCGGGGCCTCCGACGGGCCGGAGGCACCGGAGCGCTCGGAGGTCCGACAGGGCGGAGGTCCCGGCCAGGGCCTACCGGCGCTGAGCACCGCGCTGTTGACGCAGGGCGGCCACCCGCCGGTAGAGCTCGACCGCCTCGGCGGAGCGGCCCAGCTGCTCCAGACAGTGCGCCTCGTCGTTCCGGCTGGTGAGAGCGTCGGGGTGGTCCGCACCCAGGACACGTTCACGCGCGGAGGCGACCTCGCGGTAGACGGTGAGGGCATCGGCCCAGCGGCCCAGCCAGCCGAGGCAGACGGCCACCTCGCGGCGGCTGACGAGCGTATCGGGGTGATCGGGGCCGAGCACGCGCTCGCGGAGAGCGCACACCTCCCGTGCCTCGGTGAGCGCCTCCTCCCAGCGGCCGAGCCGTCCGAGATTGACACCGAGGCCGTGGCGCGCGCGCAGCGTCTCGGGGTCGGACGGGCCCTGCGCTCGCGTACGGTCGTCGACCAGATCGCGGTAGAGCCCGAGCGCTTCGGCGCTGCGGCCCAGCCGCCCCAGGCTGATCCCCACCTCGTACCGGGCGGCGAGCGTGTCGGGGTGCTCCGGGCCGAGGGCCTGCCGACGGGCCTCGGCCACCTCCCGGTAGGCCTGCAGAGCATCGTTCCAGCGACCCAACTGCCCGAGGACGTAAGCGACTTCATAGCGGGTGACGAGGGTGTCCGGGTGCTGTGAGCCGAGGACGCGGGCGCGGGCGGCGGCCACGTCGCGGGCCATCGCGTAGGAGTCCTCCAGCCTGCCGAGTCTGCTCAGGTTGTAGGCGAGGTTGTGCCGGCACCGCAGGGTGGCGGGGTGGTCGGGGCCCATGGTGCGCTCGCGTACGGCGAGTACGGCGGCGTACACCTGGTGGGCCTCGAAGTGCCGGCCGAGCTGGCCGAGGACGTACGCGGTCTCCTGGCGGGCGGCGAGCGTGTCGGGGTGCTCGGGGCCGAGGACCCGCTCGCGTCCCGCGGCGACCCGGTCGTACTCCCGGAGCGCGTCGGCGGGGCGGCCGAGCCTGCTGAGGGTGAAGCCGATTTCGTAATGGCTGGCGAGCGTGTCCGGGTGGTCGGGGCCGAGGGCGTGCTCGCGTTCGGCGGCCACCGAGCGGTGCACCTCCCCGGCCTCCTCCCAGCGGCCCAGCCGGCCCAGTTTCAGCCCGGCGTTGTGCCGCTTGGCGAGTACGGTCAGCAGCTCGGGCGGCGGGGTGGGACGGTCGTGTTCGGACGGGAGGAGCCCGGGCCGCCAGGGGTCGGTGCGGCCGGTCCACTCTCCGGTGAGCCCGGCCGAGGGGTCGGGCGGCGGGGTGCCCGGGCCGCGGCCGGCTTGGGCCTTGGAACCGGTGGTCATGCCCCGGGCCCAGCCGGGGAGGCGGTCCGGGGCGGGCCTCGCGCCCGGCGGCCCGGGGAAGGTACCCGCACCCGCGCCCCACCCCGGACCCTCACCGGCGGCCCAGCCGGGACCAGCCGCACCCGCACCCGCACGGTCGTAGCCGTCCCCGGCGGTGAGGGCCGCCCGGCCGGGGGACGGGGAGAGCGCCTCCGGCCGCCCGGCCACCGCCGCGGGCAGCCCCGACGCCAGGGGCGCCGGCCGCTTCGCCGGTCCGGAACCGGGGCGCGCGTAGCGGGCGGAGGCGATCCGCTCCTCCAGGTCGGTGGCGTCGCGGGGACGGTCACGGGGGTCCTTGGCGAGCAGGTCGAGGACGATCCGTTCGAGGGATACCGGGAGTTCCGGGCGGTGCCTGCGCGGCGGCTCGGGCGGGGTGTCACGGTGCCCGACCAGGACAGCCCAGGCGTCGTCGAGGTCGAACGGCGGTGCCCCGGTGGCGATCTCGTACAGCACACAGCCCAGCGAGTAGAGGTCGCTGCGGTGGTCGACCGCCTCCCCCGCTATCTGCTCGGGTGACATGTAGTTCGGAGTGCCCATGGCGATGCCGGTGCCGGTGAGCCGGGAGCTGAAGCCGATGTCGTGGGCGAGGCGGGCGATGCCGAAGTCGCATATCTTCACGGTGCCGTCCGTGAGCCGCATGATATTGGCCGGCTTGAGGTCGCGGTGCACGATCCCCTGCCGGTGGGTGTAGGCGAGCGCGGCGGCGACCTGCTCGGTGATCTCCACGACCTCGGCAACTGCCAGGGGATGCTGCTTGTTGTCCTGGAGCAGCTGGCTGAGGTTGCGCCCGTCGAGGAGCTCCATCACCAGATAGAGCACACCGTCGTCCTCGCCGAAGTCATGGACGACGGTCACCCCGCGGTGCTGGAGTGCGGCGGCCACCCGCGCCTCTCGCCGGAACCGCTCGCGCAGGACCCCCGCGAAGGCCGGGTCGTGCTGCGAGCCCATCGGTTTCAGGCACTTGACGGCGACATGGCGGCCCAGCGATTCGTCGCGCGCCCGCCACACCTCGCCCATGCCGCCGCGCCCGATCACGTCGAGCAGCCGGTACCGGCCGTGGATCAGCCTCGTCTCCCCCATTGTGTGCCGCCGCCCCTGTCGATTCGCTGCGCCCTCCCCGGCGCGTCCAGTATGGCGGCCTGTCTGCGCAGCTTGTAGGGCGACGGGCGGGCGTCGGGGCCCAGCCGGGCGACAGCCTTGCCGATATGGGCTGGTGGCAGCTTCCAGCGCGCGTCGAGCGGCAGGGCACGGAGGATGTTCCCTGTGGTGCGCAGCCGTCGGGTGACGGTCCCCGGGACAGGGGCGGGGCGGCCGTAGAGCTCGTGGGCGTACGGCGGCAGCGCGGCGTAGGCGAGTGATGCGACGCGCCGCCAGAGAAGTTCACGCGCCGGAGCCAGCAAGGGGTGAACGGGAGGGCGGCGCAGAAAGGCGTCGACCTCGTATGCCTCGGGTCCGGCGGCGAGTTCGGGCCGTATCTTCTCGAAGTAGGCGGCCAGCTGGGCGGTGTCGGCGGGGACCTCGTCGGGGTCGAGGCCGACCAGGCGGGCCGACGCACGGTGTTCGTCGATGTACTGGTCGGCCTGGCGGTCGCTGAGCGGGAACCCGGAGCGGCGCAGGACGTGCAGATAGGAGTCGGCCTCGGCGCAGTGCACCCAGAGCAGCAGTGCGGGCTCGTCGACGCCGTACCGCCGGCCGGTGTCCGGATCGACGGCGGTGAGGTGCCGGTGGATGTTCCGCACCCGGGCGCCGGCCTTCTCCGCGGCGTCGGTGGTGCCGTAGGTGACGGTGCCGATGAAGTCGGCGGTCCGCCGCAGCCGGCCCCAGGCGTCCTCCCGGAAGTCGCTGTTCTGCATGACGCCTCGGACGGCCCGCGGGTGCAGCGCCTGGAGGTACAGGGCGCGCACTCCGGCGATCCACATCATGGGGTCGGCGTGCATCTGCCAGGTGACCGAGCTGGGGCCGAACAGGCCCGGGTCGGCGTCGCGCATGGCCCGCACCTCCCGATACGTATCAGGCTACGGCGTGCCGGGCTACGGCGTGTTGCGAGAACGGCGCCGTCCCGGCCACGCCGCCGGAGCCCCTTGGGGACTACGGGGGGCAGTGGGCTCTTCCGGGCCAGGCAGCTTCCGGCGGCCGGCACCCGCGGGCGGCCGTCAGCGCCACAACAGCGGCATCCCGCCTGCCGGAGCAGCGGGCCGGCGCGCTCGGGGCAGTCCGTGCTCGTGGAGCGGTCCGACGGTCAGCCCGCGTGCCCGGCATGCCGTGATCAGGTCGGGAAGCGCGCCCAGGGGGGCGCGCCACGAACCCCGGGCGCCCGTACGGTCCGAGTCGTGCAGCAGCACCGTCGTCCCGCCCCGCAGCGTCCTGGTCAGCTCCGAGAGCACGGTGTCGGGGCTGGCCCACGCGGTCCAGTCATGGCCCCAGGCCGACCACAGCACCGGCCGGAGCCCGGCTTGCCGCGCGGCGGCCCAGCGGCCTCCGGTGAGGATGCCGTACGGAGGGCGGTACCACAGCGGTCGTTCCCCGGTGAGACGGCGGACCGCTTCGACGGTGCGCCTCAGGTCGTGGACGTCGCGCACGGGGCGGGGGTACCAGGGGTGCTCGTGCTGCCAGCCGTGCACGGCGAGTTCATGGCCCTGGGCCACGATGTCCCGTCCCAGGGGGCTGTGTCGCTCCAGTGCGCTCCCGAGGACGAAGAACGTCGCCCGGACGGACAGCCGGTCCAGCGCCCGCAGGAAGTACGGGGTGCTCCGCGGGTCGGGGCCGTCGTCGAAGGTGAGGGCGACATGCCCCCGGGCCCCCTGCCCGTCCAGCGCGGGCCACAGGGCCCCGCGCACGGCGGGCAGCCAGGTGGCCGCGGGCCCGATGTGCCATGCCCCCGTGGCGAGGGCCCCGCAGAGGAGCGCCCGGCGGAGCGGAACCGCGTTCACCACATCTCCTCTCCCGCACCCGAGACCACCGGGGACCGGGCCAGTTGCACGCTGCCCAGGACGAGCAGGGCCAGCGCCACGGCCTCGGGCAGCGCCCGGATGCCGAGGGCGATGTGCTCGTCGAAGAGCAGGGCGCCGAGGACGGCGCTGAGGAGCGAGTCGCCCAGGGTGAGGGCGGGCTGGGACGCCACGAGCGTGCCGGCCCGAAGGGTCGCCTGGAGCAGCAGGAAACTCGCCAGTCCGACGCCGATGGCCGTATAGGTCTGCCAGGCCGTCACCAGGTCGGCCGGCCCGTCGTCCAGTCGGCCGAGGGCATCCTTCATCAACCCCGCGGTGCAGGAGAATCCGATCGCCGTCGCGGTGCCGAGCACGGCGGCCCGCGGTGCGGAGGGCAGCCGAAGTGCCACGGCGATCAGCACCAGCACCACGAGCGAGACGGTCACCGCGACCAGGATCCACCGGCCCGCCGGGACCGTCCCACGGCCGCCCGACGGCGAGGCCAGCCCCAGGAAGACCGCCAGCCCGACGGCCATGGCCACGAACGCCCAGCGGGTGCGCGCATCGGGCCGGCTGCGGAAGACCAGGCTTCCCACCACCAGGGTGAACAGCAGTTCCGTCGTCATCACGGGCTGCACCACCGCCAGCGGCCCCGTGGCGAGAGCGGCCGCCTGGCACAGCGCCGACAGGCCGAGCACTCCGGCTCCCCACAGCCAGACGGGCCTCCGCACCAGCCGGAGGAGCCAGGAGAAGCGGGGGGCCTCTGCGCCGGGCTTCTCGTCGGCCGCCGCCCGGCGCTGGAGCACCGAGGCCACGGCGTTGCCCGCGGCTGCGAGCAGCGCCAGAACGATCGAGAGCGCCGTCAGCACGCCGGGGCCCCGTCCCTCAACCGAAGCGTCTGGCCAGCGTACGGAACACTCCGGGGGCCAGCCCGTGAAGGCGTGCGGGCATGCCGAGCCAGGACGGGACGAAGAGCTCGTCGTGTCCGGAGACAAGGGCCGACCGGACGGCTCCCGCCACCCGTTCCGCAGGCACCGGACGCGGTCTGTTCCGGTGGTACGGCACCCCTCTGCGACTGAAGAACGGCGTGTCCACCGCGCCCGGCAGGACCATCGACACCCGGACCCCCGTAGGGCCGAGCTCATAGCGGAGGCTGTCGGCGAAGCTCATGAGTCCCCCCTTCGCGGCGGCGTAGACAGCTTCCCCCCGCACTCCCACACACCCCGCCATGGAGCCGATCAGGACCACATGCCCCGCCCCCCGGTCCACCATCCCGGGCAGCACGAGCCGTACGAGGTGCAGCGCCGCCGCGAGGTCGACCGACAGGATCCGGTCGATGGCCTCGGCCGGCATCTCCGTGAACGGGCCTGCCCAGCCGATCCCCGCTCCGGCGACCAGAGCGTCCACCCGGCCGGCCCGGTCCAGGGCCTGCTCGACCAGCCGCGCCCGGCTGCGGGCGTCGGTGAGGTCGGCGGACAGGGGGGTGCCCGACGTCCTCTTCGCCACCTCCGCCAGCCGCTCCTCGTCCCGTCCGTTGAGCAGCAGCCGCCAGGCGCCCTCGGAGGCGAGCCGCGCCGCCACGGCGGCCCCGATACCGGAGGACGCGCCGGTGATGAGGGCCACCGGTCGCTGCGTGCCGGTCCCGGGCGCGCGGCGGGATCTGTCGAGCATCGTCGATCCTCCGGATCCTGGGAAAGGCAGGGCGTGGTCCTTCCAGAATCCTGGCTACCGGACCGGGCCGCCTGTTCACCGACGCGGCCGTATCCACCCGAACAGGTCGATTGGGCCCCGTCCCGGTGCGGCATCCAGCCCTTGGGCCGTGTCGTGCCGTCGGCATCGGGAGTCTCAGGGAACGGCGATGCGTGTGGAACGGCGATTCGTGCTGATCAGCGCGAGCATGGGAGCGGGTCACGATGTGGTGGCCGACGAACTCGCGCGCCGGCTGCGCGCCCGCGGCCACGCCGTTCTGCAGCGGGACCTTCTCACGCTGTTGCCGCCGGGTGCGGGACCGGCCCTGCGCTCGTTCTACCGCGCGTCGGTCCGGCACGCCCCCCGGATCTACGCGGGGATCTACCGCGCCTTCCTCTCCGGCGGGCCCGGGAAGAGGCCCGATGTCTCCCCGCTGGCGGCTGTGGCCGAACGCCGCGTCCGTGAGGTGGCGGACCGCTGGCGGCCCGATGCCGTCGTCTCCACCTTCCATCTGGCGGCCCAGGTCACCGGCCGGCTGCGGACGCGTGGGGCTCTGGGGATTCCCAGTGCCGTCGTGGTCACCGACTTCGCCGTGCACCGGGGATGGCTGCACCCGGGGAACGACATGCATCTCTGTGTCACCGAGGCAGCGGCGCGGGCGGCGCGCGCCGGAACCGGCCGGCCGGCCGCGGCACCCGGCCCGGTGGTGCCCCCGCACTTCCACGCGCCGGGTGGGAGCAGTGCGCCCTCACGGCAGTGGAGCGAGACGTTCGCCCGCCACGCTCCCGGCCGTCCGCCCGTACTGCTCTCGACCGGCGCGTGGGGGGTGGGCTCCGCCCTGGAGGCGACGGCCGTGGAGCTGGTACGGCACGGCCGGCTCCCGGTCCTGCTCTGCGCCCGGGACGAGCGGCTGCGCCGGCGGGCGTCCCGTCTGCCGGGGGTGCTGGCCCTGGGCTGGGTGGAGGACATGCTGGCCCTGATGTCGGCCGCCGGGGTGCTGGTGGACAACGCGGCCGGGCAGACCGCGGTACAGGCGCTCGCGGCGGAACTCCCGGTGATCGGCTACCGCCCCATCCCCGGCCATGGCGCCCACGGCGTACGGGAGATGGCCGCGGCGGGGCTCTCCCTCTTCGCCCCGTGCCCCGACGAACTGCTGTCCGCGGTGGACGTACTCATCCGTCCGGGCCCGGCGCGGGAGCGGCTCATCGCCCGGGGGAAGTCCGCGTTCCGGTCGGACGCCGCGCACCTCATCGCCCAGGTGGCCGGCGAGCCTCCCGGGAGCTGACCACCGCCGTACCGCGTGCCGGAAGGCCACTCCTGTGCACCCCCGGCCCCTGGAGTGAATGGCTCAAAATCCGCTATGCGAGACGGATCGGAGAATCATTGACGCCGAACGAGCGTGCTGGGATGCTCCTTCGCGTGAGTCAAGCTGCGAGCCTTGTCGCGCGCCTGCACGTCGATCTGCGACGTCACGCCAGCGCCATCTGTGCCGCCGGTCGCTGAGCCGGGGCCATTTCCCCCTGCTTGCCCGCGCATTTCGGGATTCCGGCCCCTCGAAGTGGCTCGTTCCGATGTGGCTCATCTTCCTGCTGCCCGCTGCTCCGGTCAGGTGTTCCGGCCCCGAACGGCGATGAACCACACGCCATGAACGATGGTTTCGGCCAGCGCGTCCGCGGGTGCTTCCCTGCTCCCGCCGTCGTCCGTGACTGAAGCTGCCGCTCTGCGCCGGGGCTGATCCGTAGTCAGCGGTACTCCCCTACTCCCCCATCTCACACACGCCTGCATACGCCGCCGCGGACCCGCGGTGCGTTCCTCCGCGGTGCGTTCGTTCCAGCACGCTCCATGACAGCAAAGGGTCTTTCTCATGCTTTCCGGCACTCCTCGAAGAGAGTTTCTCGGCCTTCTCGGCATCGCCGCGGTCGCCGTGAGCTGCGGCACGGCGACCGCCGACAAGGGAGGCACCAAGAAGCTCAAATACCAGGGCTGGGCCGGCCAGGTCACGCTGCCCGAACTCGCCCAGGATCTGGGCCATCTGGGCGATGTGAAGCTGGACTGGGTCGGCAACACGATCAGCGGCCCCCAGGACATTCAGTCCGCGGCGACCGGACAGACCGACTTCGGTGGCGCGTTCAACGGCGCGGTGGTCAAGCTCATTGCCGCCAAGGCACCGATCAAGGCCGTGATCGGCTACTACGGCTCCGACAAGGACGCCTACAACGGCTTCTTCGTCCGACAGGACAGCGCCATCCGGTCGGCGCGCGACCTGATAGGGAAAAAGGTCGGGATGAACACCCTCGGTGCCCACTCCGAGGCCATGCTCGACATCTATCTGAGGAAGCACGGCCTGTCCGAGGCGGAGAGCAAGAAGGTCGAGCGGGTGGTCGTCCCTCCGGTCAACACCGAGCAGTCGCTGCACAAGAACCAGATCGATGTCGCGGTGCTCGGCGACATTCTGCGCGAGAAGGCTCTGGAGAACGGAGGCGTCCGGCCCCTGTTCACCGACACCCAGTTGCTGGGCGACTTCACCGCCGGCTCGTATGTCTTCACCGAACGCTTCATCCGGCAGAACCCGGACACGGTACGGACTTTCGTGACGGGTGTCGCCCAGACCATCGAATGGTCACGCACCACTCCACCCGAGAAGGTGATCGAGCGGATGACCGCGATCGTCAAGGAGCGCCGTCGCAACGAGGACTCCGCCGCGCTCAAGTACTGGAAGTCCTTCGGCGTCGCCGAGACCGGCGGCCGCCTCGCCGACCGGCAGTTCTCGCTGTGGACCGACTGGCTGGCCGAACGTGGGCAGATCGAGAAGGGCCAGGTGAAGCCGGCGGACACCTACACCAATGACTTCAACGGCTACCGGAAGAAGGGGAGTCACTCATCATGACCACCGCGAAACTCAGTCTCCGGAATGTCGGCAAGGTCTTTCCGGTGCGCGGAAAGGCAGGCGCCCGGACGGGCTCCCGGCCGGCCGTCGGCCAGAACGGTTTCACCGCACTGGAGGGAATCGACCTCGACGTCGCCCCCGGCGAGTTCGTGGTCCTGGTCGGCCCCAGCGGATGCGGCAAGTCCACCCTGCTGGACCTTCTGGGCGGTCTCTCGAAGCCCACCACCGGACAGATCCTGCTGGACGGCGAGCCGGTGGCCGGTCCCGGCCTCGACCGGGGCATCGTCTTCCAGCAGTACGCGCTGCTGCCCTGGCGCAGCGCCCAGGGCAACGTCGCGTTCGGGCTGGAGGCCACGGGCGTTCCCCGCCGCGAGCGCGCCGAGCTGGCCCGGCACTACCTGGACCTGGTGGGCCTGTCCGGCTTCGAGGACCATCACCCGCACGAGCTCTCGGGCGGCATGAAGCAGCGGGTGGCGATCGCGCGCAGCCTCGCCTACGACCCCGAGGTCCTTCTCATGGACGAGCCGTTCGCCGCGCTGGACGCGCAGACCAGGGAGTCCCTGCAGGACGAACTGCTGCGGATCTGGGAGCGCACGGGCAGGACCGTCGTCTTCATCACCCACGGCATCGACGAGGCCGTCTATCTCGGGCAGCGCGTGGCGGTGCTCACCTCCCGGCCCGGACGGATCAAGGAGGTGGTCCCGATCGGTCTGGAGTCCAGGACGGACGTGGACGATCTGCGGTCCACCCCCGGGTTCGCGCACTACCGGCACGAGATCTGGAGCCTGCTGCGCGACGAGGTGACCCGGGCCCAGCAACTGGAGAGGGAGGTCGTTCCCGTATGAGCACCACCACCCGTACCGACGCGAAACCCTTCGTCCCCGCCCCGCGGAGGCCGGTGCCCGCCCGGCCCCCGGCCGTCCCGTCCACCGCGGGCGGCCGGGTGCGGAGCGTCCTTCTCGCCCTCGTCACCCGTACGGTGGCGGTGGCGGCCCTCCTGGCGCTGTGGGAGACCGCACCACGCCTCGGTCTGGTCGACCGGACCTTTCTGCCGCCCCTGTCGGAGGTCGTACAGGCCTGGTGGGAGCTCCTGGCCGACGGGCAGCTCGCCACCCATCTCGAAGCCAGCCTGGTGCGCTCGCTGAGCGGCTTCGGGCTGGCCGTCGCCGTCGCCGTACCGCTCGGGCTGCTGATCGGCTGGTACCGGCCGGTCGCCGACCTCCTCAATCCGCTGCTCGAGGTCTTCCGCAACACCGCGGCGCTCGCGCTGCTGCCCGTGTTCGTGCTGATCCTGGGCATCGGCGAGACCTCGAAGATCTCCATCGTCTTCTACGCCTGCACCTGGCCGATCCTGCTCAACACCATCAGCGCCGTGCGGAATGTCGATCCGACCCTGCTCAAGCTGGCGAAGTCGATGGACCTGCCCGCGCCGCGGCTTTTCCAGAAGGTGATCCTGCCGGCGACCGTGCCGACCGTGTTCACCGGGATCCGGATGGCCGGGTCATTCTCCATCCTCATCCTGGTGGCGGCCGAGATGGTCGGCGCCAAGGCCGGACTCGGCTTCCTCATCAACTCCTCACAGTTCAACTTCGCCATCCCGGACATGTACGCCGGGATCATCACCATCTCCGCCATCGGCGTGGGGTTCAACCTCCTCCTGGTGTCCCTGGAGCGCCGCTTCACCGCCTGGCGCCTGCCCAGCAGCAGCTGACACTCCCGTTCTCCTCCCGGGTGCGCCCGCACCCGCAGACCTTCAAGGACAGCCATGAGCAGCGAGGACACCCGGACGTTCCATCTCAACGCCTTCCTCATGAACGCCGGGCATCATGACGCCGCCTGGCGCCATCCGCGTACCCGTCCCGAGCGCGCCACCGACCTGACGTACTTCCGGGAGCTGGCGCTCACGGCCGAACGCGGGAAGTTCGACTCGGTCTTCCTCGCCGACGGTCTCGCCCTGCGCGGCAACGCCCGGCACAACGTGCTCGGCGGCTTCGAACCGCTGACCCTGCTGTCGGCGCTCGCCGCCGTCACCGAGCACATCGGCCTGATCGCCACCGTCTCGACCACCTTCAACGAACCCTTCCACACCGCCCGTAAGTTCGCCTCCCTCGACCACCTCAGCGGCGGCCGGGCGGGCTGGAACATCGTCACCTCCGCGGGTGTCGAGGAGGCCCGCAACTTCGGTCAGGAGGAGCACCTCGAGCACGCCCGGCGGTACGACCGGGCCCGCGAGTTCGTCGACGTCGCCACCAAGCTGTGGGACAGCTGGGAGGACGACGCCGTGGTCCTGGACCGCGAGCGCGGGGTCTACGCCGAGACCGGCAGGGTCCGGCCCATCCGGCACACGGGCGAGTTCTTCGGTGTGGAGGGCCCGCTCAATGTGCAGCGTTCCCCGCAGGGCTACCCGCTGCTCGTCCAGGCCGGGTCGTCGGAGGACGGCAAGGAGTTCGCGGCCCGGTACGCGGAGGCGGTGTTCACGGCCCAGCAGACACTGGCCGACGGCCAGACCTTCTACAAGGACCTGAAGTCGCGGCTGGCCCGGCACGGCCGCGCCCCCGAGGACATCAAGATCCTCCCCGGCATCTGCCCCGTGATCGGCGACGACGAGGCACAGGCCCGTGAGCTCGAACAGGAGCTGACGGAGCTTCAGGTTCCGGAGTACGGGCTGGAGCAGCTCTCGTCGATGCTCCAGGTGGACCTCGGCGGCCTCCCGCTGGACGGTCCGTTGCCCGACCTCCCCGAGGAGCGGGACATCAACGGCAACAAGAGCCGTTTCACCCTGGTCGCCGAACTCGCCCGGCGCGACGGGCTCACCCTGCGCGAGCTCATCGCCCGTCTCGGCGGCGGCCGCGGCCACCGGGTCGTCGCCGGTACCGCCGAGCAGGTCGCCGATCAGCTCGAGGAGTGGTTCACCGAGGGTGCGGCCGACGGGTTCAACATCATGCCGCCTCATCTGCCGGGCGGACTGGAGGACTTCGTCGACCAGGTGGTCCCGATCCTCCAGCGCCGCGGACTGTTCCGCACCGAGTACACCGGGCGCACCCTGCGCGCACACTACGGGCTGCCCAGGCCCGTGAACCGGCTGTCCGCCGGAGCCTGAACCCACCACACGTCTTCCTCACCTTCGACCGGCTGGGCGTGAACCCCTTCACCGACCGTTTCGCCGTCACCCTGCCGGCCGAGGGCACCGTGCGCGGCATGGGAGGCATCCGGATCACCGGCGACGACTGCTCCACCACCGTGCCCAGTCTCCACGCGGCCGGGGACGCTGCCACACGTGAGCTGACCTGCGGCGGCTTCACCGGAGGCGGCAGCCCAGCGCGGCCTGGGCGATCTCCTCCGGTACCTGGGCCGGGCAGGGCGCCGCGCGCCACGCGCGGTCGCCGGGCGTCCGTGCGGGCGACCGCCGGGTGCCGGCCGCGGGCGGGGCCGGGCTCCGGCCGGCACACCGGGTCCGGCCGACGGCTACCGGGAGGTGCTCTCTCGGCTGGGGCCGCGGCCGTACCCCGGGCGCCGCGCGGGCCGTCGGTCCGTCCCTGAGCCCCTCCTCCGGCCCGCTCACGTCCTGGGGAGCCCGGGGATCCGGTGCGGTGGAGGCACTGAGCGGGCAGGACCGTACGGCGCGGTCCTTCGGACGGGGGGCGGCGGCCCCGGCCTTTCTGCGGCCGCCCCTCCGTCTGTGCGGTGCCTCGGCGGCGTGCATGTCCTGCCCATGGACAGCGCGTCGAGCGTAAAGTCGGCAGTGGGTAGCAGGAGGTCGGCATGGGGTCGGCAGGCCCGCCGCACCGCCCGGCCCGCCCAGGAAGCACCAGGACCGAATACCCTCCGCAGCTGCCCTGACCTGCTGGAGCCGAGGTCAGGACGGGCAGCTGCCCGCCTCGGACGGAGCAGCCGTATGAAAATGCTGATCAACGTGCCGGACACCGTGGTCACCGATGCGCTGCGCGGGATCGCCGCCAGCCATCCGGAGCTCACGGTCGATATCGAGAACCGCGTGATCGTACGGCGCGACGCGCCCGTGGCGGACAAGGTCGGGCTGGTATCCGGCGGCGGGTCGGGGCATGAGCCGCTGCACGGCGGTTTCGTCGGGCCGGGGATGCTCGACGCCGCGTGTCCGGGGGAGGTCTTCACCTCGCCCGTGCCCGATCAGATGGCTCGTGCGGCGGCGGCCGTGGACAGCGGCAAGGGCGTTCTGTTCATCGTGAAGAACTACACGGGCGACGTGCTGAACTTCAACATGGCCGCGGAACTGGCCGAGGACGAGGGCATCCAGGTCGCCAGCGTGCTCGTCAACGACGACGTCGCGGTGACGGACAGCCTCTACACGGCGGGACGGCGCGGCACCGGGGCGACGCTCTTCGTGGAGAAGCTCGCGGGCGCCGCGGCCGAGGAGGGGGCACCGCTCGAGCGGGTCGAGGCCATCGCCCGGCAGGTGAACGAGTCCTCCCGCAGCTTCGGAGTGGCGCTGAGCGCCTGCACCACCCCGGCGAAGGGAAGCCCCACGTTCGACCTCCCGCCCGGCGAGCTGGAGCTGGGCATCGGCATCCACGGCGAGCCGGGCCGGGAGCGGCGGGCGATGATGACCTCCCGTGAGATCGCGGACTTCGCCGTGAACGCCGTCCTGGAGGATCTCCGCCCGGACTCCCCGGTGCTCGCCCTGATCAACGGCATGGGCGCGACACCGCTGCTGGAGCTGTACGGCTTCAGCGCCGAGGTCCACCGGGTGCTGGGCGAGCGCGGGGTCAGTGTGGCCCGTGCACTCGTCGGCAACTACGTCACGTCGCTGGACATGGCAGGCTGCTCGGTCACGCTGTGCCAGGTCGACGAGGAGCTGCTGAGGCTCTACGACGCGCCCGTGGCGACCCATGGGCTCCGCTGGGGCCGCTGAGCTCGTACGGAAGCGCGCCTTCCGGCGCCGGGACCGCTTCAGCCGGGCCGGCTCGGCGGGGAGGGGTGCGTCACTTGCCCACCGAGGCGAGGTAGGTGTCGAACTCCTCCCCCCGCTGCGTGTCCTCGAAGACCACGTAGTGGGTGAGCCTGCCCCAGCGCGCGTGCCCGTAGATCGTGCCCTCGTTCGTGTAAACGATCTCGCCCTTCTCGTCCTCGCAGTAGTTGTGGAAGCGCAGACAGAGCCGCGTCGCCCAGGGTGCTCCGGAGACGAGGACGTCGTCGAACTCGATCTTCAGCCCGACGTCCACGAACCGCCGCAGCCACTTCTCCACTTCCCGCTTTCCGCGGAACTCCCCGGCCCAGGAGCTCCGTCCGGGGAAGACGAACCGTACGTCGTCGGCGTACGCGCGCAGCTGCGGTTCGAGGTCGCCCTCGCCCAGCCGCCGCGCGTTGTAGCGCACCATGGCGCCCACAGCCGCGCCGTACAGCGCGGGCAGCGCCACCCCCGCCGCCGCCGCGACGGCGACGGCTGTTCGGCTCCTGACCGGCATCCGGACCTCCCTGGTTCTCGGTGGATCGACTGCACGCGACGCTAGTGCCGCGTGCGCCTCCCCGCACCGGCGCGGAGGCGCACGATGGGATCGCGCGCACACTCCCGGCTGCCTCCCGAAACCGTGCCGTCGCACCCCGCCTCCGGGTAGCCGAGGGCCCGCAATCTCCCTCGCCACCGGCGGCGACGGGCCGCTTGGTCCTCAGCGACCGGCGCATCGGTCGATCGGCGGGCTACAGCGGGATGCGGAGGTCGCTGGTGGGAACGGCGCAGCACAGGAGCGCGTTCCCGGGATTCGGCGGCAGGGCCGGCGGCGTGGTGTGGGTGATGCTTCCGCTACCGACGGGTTGCTGACAGAGGTGGCAGGCGCCGACGCGGCATCCGGAGGGGGCCGGTATGCCGAGGGTGTCGGCGAGGTCGAGGAGGGTGCCGTGGTCCGGCGTCCAGTCCGCGTGGCGGTCGCTGACCGTGAAGGACACACGGAACGGGCCGGACGGCGGAGGCACGAACGCCTGGGAGGAAGCGCCGGGCGAGGCGAACGTCTCCTGATGAACGGCGCCGGCGGGCAGCCCTCGGCGGATCAGGCTGGTGCGAGCGGCGTCCATGAACCCTGAGGGTCCGCAGAGATAGGCGGTCGCCGTCGGCAAGTCGACCAGCGGTGCGGCGACATCACCGATATCGGGGTGACCGGCCGTGGCGTTCCACCGGGTGAGATCGCCCCGTTCGGGATGAGTCAGGAACAACTGCGCGTGTCCCTGAGGCAGGTTGGCGATCGCTGTACGGGCTTCCTCCCACAGAGCGAGCCGCCGGCCGCTGCGGGCGGTGTGGCAGAGCACGATGGGGCGGCCGGGGTCTTCCTCCGCCGCGGCGTGCAACAGGGCGAGGGTTTGGGTGATGCCGATTCCGGCCCCGGCGAGCAGCAGCGGCGGGCGGGAACCGGACTCGGGAGCGGGGCACGAGTCGGAGTCGGCGGTCAGGGTCCCGTGCGGGCCGGATACCAGCAGCGTCGCATCGACGCGGGCATGGCGGTGCAGCCACCGTGACATGCGCCCGTCGGGGTGGCGTTTGACGCTGATGCGCAGGTCGCCGTGGTGGGCTCCGGAGATGGTGTAGCAACGCCAGAGCGGTCCTCGGTCGTCGGTGATGTGGATACGCAGGTGCTGCCCGGCTCGGTGGGGGGCGCGCAGCTGCTGCAGCGGATCGCGCACCCAGATGCTCACCACGTCGTCGCATTCGGCCTCGCGCGCGACGATGCGGGCAGGTCGCGGCCAGTGCTCGGGCGGCAGGCCCGCTGTGGGCGGACGAGGGCTCCCACGGTGCCGGGTGCGGATCAGCCGGTCACCGGTGCGTACCGTTCCGGGGGTGATGACGCGGGCCCGGACACCGCAATAGAGATGCCCGAAGCGGGTCATCAGCGCGGCGGGGATGTTGAGGTCCGCCTCGCTGGTGAGGGGGTTGACGCAGGTGGCCCCACACCGGTTGATCGGGTGCAGTACGTCGAGTTCGGCCTCGCCGAGCCGGATACGTTCGCCGGGGAGGGACAGTTCCGCCCACGCGCCGAGCCCGGACACGTAGAGATTGCCGCGGAAGCGCAACGGATCGACCGGTGCCTCGATCGCCTCAGCAAGCGCATCGACGGTGTCCAGGTTGATCAGCGAGACGGCGCCGGTCCGGTCGTCCCAATAGCCGCGATCGGCGCGAACCAGCTCGGGCCCGCCGTGAGGACCGGCCGGTAACCACTGACGCAGCAGCGCATCGGCGTCCTCACGGCTTTCGGGCTGATCCAGCGACACGGTCACCGGGGCCCGCCCCGGGTGGTGCAGGGTCACGGTGGCGGTGGCGTCGTCGAAGCCGACTCCCAGCCGCAGCAGCCCGGTGTCGGTGGTCAGCCGGGCGAAGGTCTCGGTGGGAGCCCAGTGCCCCGCGTGCGGCACCGGGCGATGCCCGTTCGCGATGGCCAGCACCCGGTCCCCCGGTAGGCCGCGTCCTGGGAACAGTGAGGCACTGTCGATGTCCTCCCCGGCGCAGCCTTTGATCGGGTACCGAACCAGCCGTCGCACGCGCGCGCCGCTCACCGGATGCCTTTCCTCTCTCGAGGCCGATGCCACCTGGCCGGACCGGCTCCCAGCAGGGATCAGGCCCCGCCCCGACCAGCCTGCGCCCGCACGCCGTTGATGTCCATGTGTGATCCATGGACGACGCTGTCCACCATGCCTCCTACGGGCGGTGCCGCGCGACGCGGCATCTTGCTTGTCACAGGCCGCTCGTCGATGGCCCGATGGTTGGGCATGAAGACACCTGCCCGCGCGGCCCGGTTTCGTACCCGGACCGCGCGGCTGTACGGGAGACCGGTCAGTGCGCCTTGCGCCGACCCTTGCCCTTGAGGGAGTCCTTGGCACCGGCCAGGTTCTCCTTGACGTCGTGCAGGGCTTCCTTGGCCTTGCCCTTCATCTGCTCGGTCCGGCCCTCGCCGCGGGTGCGCTCATCGCCCGTGATCTTGCCGGTCTTCTCCTTGGCCTTGCCCTTCATCTTGTCGGCGGTGCCATGACGGCCGCCTGTTCGCTCACGCATGGGACCAGCCTTCCTGTCGGTGCGGATGGATGTCCTCCGCGATCCACGCTGCCGCACGGCCTGCGCCTTCGCACCTCGGGCGGCTCCCGCTGAGCGGCCGGGGGACATCCGCGCTCGACGGATGTCAGCGGGCGACGGCGGACACCGGCCGATCCGGCCGCCGCGCATGCTTCACAGGGCGGCCGTGGGTTCGAACCATGCCGGGCCGTCGCCCAGTGCCTGCTTGATCCGCATCAGGGCGAAGTCCTCCAGCTCCGGCAGGCTGTCCAGCGCGAACCACCCCACGTCCAGCGATTCGTCGTCGTTCACCCGGGCCTCGCCGCCGACCGCCCGGCAGCGCAGCGTGATGTCCATGAACTGGCACCGGTCACCGTTGGCGTACTCCACGGGGTCCAGTGCCTGGACGAGGACGACCCGCTCGGGCACGCAGTGCACCGCCGTCTCCTCGAACACCTCGCGCACAGCCGTCGCCGCGGGCTGCTCTCCGGGCTCGCAGATGCCTCCGATGATGGCCCATCTGCCGGTGTCGACACGCTGTCCGAGCAGCACACGCCCCTCGTCGTCGAAGACGATGGCACTGACGCCGGGAAGCCACAGAAGCTGATGGCCGGCGGTCGCGCGGAGCGCGAGGATGAAGTCGGGGATCGCCATGGGTCGAGCGTAGCGGCATCCGGGATCTTGACTTCGCGGATGGGATACGTCCGGTGGACGGGGGCCGGGTCGGGGCCGGGCGGAAGGGCCGGACCCGGACGGCTACGAGCCGGGCCGGGGCGGCTCGGACGGGCCGCCACGGCTCGTGCGTGCGGACAAGCCCGGGGCCGGGGCGGCTCGGACGGGCCGGGGCAGTCCGGGCGGAAGGGTTCCCTCCGGGCACATCCGGCACATCGGTCCTGCCGGGGACTCCACAGCCAGGCGTCACAGCCGTTACGGTGTCGCCATCCATGTGCCCGCGGGCGGCGTGCCGAACGCCGCGAGCGGAGCCCGTCCGAGCTGGGGGGTCGACGGGATGGCGCCGTCTGTCGCAGGACCTGTCACGCGCGAGCGCGGCGGCGCCGCCGATGCCACCGGCATGGTCATCCTCGGCTGCTGCGCGGCATGGGCCCTGATCACCGCTTCGGGCCGCGAGTCCAGGCCCGAGGGCATGCTGCTGGCACTGCTCGCGGTGGCCGCCGGCTACGCGTGCGGCCGGATCGGCGGAGCGGTGCTCCCGGTCGCGGCGCCCGCGGGAGCAGCGCTCGCGGGTGTGGCCATGGCGGTCGCCACACCGTACGACCTGCCCGG
>NZ_JBQQBW010000108.1:0-21824 GCF_052245415.1 Streptomyces sp. 8N706
ATAGAGTTTCGGTGGTCATTGCGTTAGGGAAACGCCCGGTTACATTCCGAACCCGGAAGCTAAGCCTTTCAGCGCCGATGGTACTGCAGGGGGGACCCTGTGGGAGAGTAGGACGCCGCCGAACAATCATTGAGAGAAAGCCCTGTCGGAAACTCCGGTTCCCGACAGGGCTTTCTCACGTTGTGGTGCCCGCCACTTGGTGTTCACATTGCCCGGGCACGATCCATGGCATGGGACTGGGACATCCTGTAGATGCACTGCATCGAGCATTGACGAGCGCGGGCGTACACGGCATGGAGGTGATCGTGCCGTCGTACGGGTCCGTCGAGGTGGTGGACGCCGTACGACAGGTCGGCGGAGTGCCGGTGTTCGCCGATATAGACGCCGACACCTTCTGCCTTGACCCGGCCGCGGTCGAAGCCGTGGTGACACCCCGTACAGCAGCCGTCGTACCGGTTCACCAGTTCGGCCATCGCGCGGACATGGGGCGTATCAGTCGGCTCGCCCAGCGGTGGGGCCTGGCCGTTGTCGAGCATGTGGAACAGGAGAGTTCCTCGACCGAGACCGCGATGCGCCAGGCGAACGCCGCCTATCTCACCCAGCGGCTCACCGATGTCGTCACCCCGCGCATCCGGCCCGGTGCCGGCCACACCTTCCTGCAGTACGTCGTACGGGTCCCCGGGAACGGGCGGCCCGACCGGGACGCCTTCGCCCGGACGTTGCGGGCCCGGGGAGTGCGTTGCCGCGTGCCCGTACAGACTCCGGTGCACCGGATGCCGCTCTTCCGCCGCGATGTGTGGCTGCCGGAGACGGAACGGGCGGCCAACGAGTGCCTGGCTCTCCCGGTCGACGCGGGAATGACCCGCCGTGAGTTGCACCGGGTCGCCGCCGGCTGCAACGCACTGGGCGGACTTCTCCAGCCGGCCTAGGAGTTACGGTCCGTCGGCCGCGCCCGCCGTGAAGGGGGACGGGTGGTCAGGAGCGTATGCGAGTTCGGGTAGGATCGATGCCGTCGCTGCGCCCCAATAGCTCAGTCGGCAGAGCGTCTCCATGGTAAGGAGAAGGTCTACGGTTCGATTCCGTATTGGGGCTCGAGAATGAATGCCCCCGCCGGATGGCGGGGGCATTCGTCATTCAGTGGCTGCTGCGGAGCTTCACCCTTCGCTCAGTCCTTCTGCAGCTCCGGGACGCGCATTGCCAGGATCGCCATGTCATCCGAGGCGGGTTCCGCGGCGAACCGCTCGACCGCCCGCAGGATGCGCGCCGCAACCGCCCCGGCCGTGAGTCCCGTACAGGTCGTCAGAACATCGACCAGACCATCGTCGCCCAGCATGCGCGTGCCCTCGCGGCGTTCGGTCACCCCGTCCGTCACGCACAGCAGGACATCACCGGGATCGAGGGTCACTGTCTGCTCGTACAGCTCCAGATCGTCCATCACACCGAGCAGCGGCTGCGGTTCCGCTGCCGGCTCCACGCTGCCGTCCTGGCGCAGCCGCAGCGGCAGCGGATGTCCGGCGCAGACCACCTTGAGGACCGCGCTGCCGTCGTGCTGCGGCCACAACTCGCCGTAGAGGAGCGTGAGGAAGCGGCTGCGGGCGCCCTCGTCGAGGATGGCCGCATTGAGCCGCTCCAGTACGGCGGGCCCGCCGAACCCCTCGCGGGCGAGCAGGCGCAGGGCGTGCCGGGCGAGACCGGTGACCGCCGCCGCCTCCGGGCCGGTGCCGCAGACGTCGCCGATGGCGAAGCCGTACGCGCCGTCGCGGATGGGGAAGATGTCGTAGAAATCGCCGCCGACCTCGTTGCCCTCGCCGGCCGCGCGATAGATGACCTCGACCTCGACGCCGGGGACCTCGGGAAGCTCGGGCGGCAGCAGACTGCGCTGGAGGGACTGGCTGATGGCCGTGCGCTCGGAGTACAACCGCGCGTTGTCGAGAGCGAGAGCGGCCCGTCGGGAGAGGTCCTCGGCGAGTTCGAGGATCTCCTGGCGGAAGTGCTCCTCGGAGGGCTTGCCGAGCGTCAGCATGCCGATGACGCGGTTGCGGGCGACCAGCGGTAGGACGACGGTCTCCCCGCCCACGGCGGAAGCGGTCGCGAGCGAGGGGCCGGGCCCGGCGGCCAGATGGGAGGGGTTGCCGAGGCCGAGGTTCCGCAGGGAGGAGCGCAGAGCCGCCGAGTGTGCGGCGTCGCTGGGCGCGGTCCAGACGCGGGCGCCGGGCGTCGGGACCGGGTCCGGCGGCGGGACCTTGCCGAGCAGCGTCTTGAGGCCGTCGATACGGTCCTCGTCCTCGTGCAGCACGTAGGAGAGCTCGGGTTCGGTCGACTGGTCGGCGACGGTGTAGACCGCGCACCAGGTGGCGAGGGTAGGGACCGTCATCTGCGCCATGAGGGCCAGGGTCTGGTCGCGGTCGAGGGTGCCGGCGAGGAGGTCGGAGGCTTCGACGAGGAAGGAGAGCGAGCCACGGCGCAGGCGTTCGAGCTCGGTGAGCCGGGCACGTTCGACGGCCAGTGCGATGCGGTCGGCGGCGAACTGCAGGCGCAGCGCCTCTTCGTTGGTGTAGCGGCCCGGGGCCTCGGCGGCCACACCGAGTGAACCCGTGAGCCGTCCCTCGACCTTGAGGGGCACGGTGACGACGGAGCGCATACCGGTGCCGCCGAGGAGCGGCACGGCGCCGGGTACGACGGTGAGGTCCTCGTGGACGGCCGGCATCCGGGCGGAGCCGTAGCGGCCCGTGCCCGCCTCGACGGGGACGCGGGCGAAGCGCTGGCGGGCGGAGGGCAGGCCGGTGGAGGCGCGGACCTCCAGTTCGGTCTCGTCGTCCGTCGCCAGCAGGAGATACGCCGCGTCGCCGTCGAGCATGTCGCGGGCGCGCTCGACCGTGCGCTGGAGGAGGCCGTCGAGGTCGTCCGGCGCGGGGGAGCCGATGAAGACCTCGAAGGGATCCATGGCCGGTCCGCGGCCGTCGCCGGAGGCCGCGGAACTGTCACGGGCGGCAGGGGCGCGCAGCGTGGCCTGCAGAACGGCGCGCTCGTGATCGCGGACCATCAGACAGACGGTGGAGGGCTCACCCTCGGCGTCCCGCACCCGGAGGTGGGAGGCGTAGACGGGGACGACACGGCCGTCGGTGTCCCTGATGCCGTACGACCCCTCCCAGCGGGAGAGCTGGAGGGCCTCGGCGATGCCGGTGCCCGTGCCGGGGGTGTGCGGCCAGGCGGCGAAGTCGGTGAGGGGCTTGCCGATGACCTGCTCGGAGGCGAACCCGAAGAGCTCCTGGGCGTCGTCGCTCCAGGAGCTGACCGCGCCGGTGCGATCGATCTGGACGACGGCGACCCGGACCCGGGAGGCGGCCACGGGAAGGGCGTCGGTCGGGAGGGCCGGACCGGCCGAGCGGGTCCCGGCGAGGCGCTCGGTGAGATCGAGCTGGAACCAGACCTGCTTGCGGGTGGGGGTGTACTCGACGCCCCAGCAGGTGGCGAGCGCGCCGCACAGCAGGAGACCGCGGCCGCCCTCCCGGTCGGGGTGGGCGATATGACGGCCGCTGCTCTGGAGCGGAAGTTCCCGTTCGGGGTACTGGTCGGCGACCTCGACCCGTACGCCCTGGTCCGTACGCAGGCACAGCACGTCGGCCGCGGTGCCCGCGTGCACCACGGCGTTGGTCACCAGCTCGCTGGTGAGGACGACGGCGTCGTCGACGATGTCCGAGAGACCCCAGCCCTGGAGGGTGTCCCGGACGAACGCACGGGCGATGGCGACCGAGCGTCCGACCGGCTCGAACGTGGCCGTGGCGCGAGCGGTGATCACTGGTCTCCTCATGCGTGTTTCCGCGCCCCGCTCCGCGGTGGGCCCACCGTCCACGGGGTCGGGAAGCGCGGTGCCGCCGCGTCCGTCCGGCGAGTGGCTCATCTCACTCTCTGTGATGCCTTGCCGGACCAAGCCCTCGCCCCGCTCCTTCATCCCCGCTCCCTGTGGCCGGACGGACCCCGTCCCGGCGCCCCTCCGATGCCTTGTAGTCGTCACCGCACCGCCCTCCGACAGCCGGGCGGATGGACAGCCGGATGCCAGGTTACTTACCTTCGCCGTCCGTGCGGATGCCGGTCGCATGTGTTTCCGCCGGGAGAGTGCGGTAGGCGGGTGTGCGATGCTGCCGAACTGTTATGGCCTGGTAGGGCCAGGGTGAAACACTGGGCAGGCTGAACGGAAAGCTTGGCTAGGACGGTCGACCCTGCGGGAGGGACACGGTGGAGTCTGGCGCAGCGGCGCGGGGCGCAAGCACGCGCGCAAAAGGCGGACGATCCCGTAGCAACGGGACGACCGAAGTGGATACGGCGGCGCTGAACAGATTGCTCACCGCGCTGGTCGCGATGCGGGAAGGCAACTTCCGCAAGCGGCTGACCGTGTCGGGTGAGGGCCTGATGGCCGAGATCGGCGCTGTCTTCAACGAGGTGGCCGACCGGAATCTCCACCTCACGGGGGAGCTCGCCCGGGTGCGGAGAGTGGTCGGCCGTGAGGGGAAGCTGACGGAGCGGCTCGAGACGGGCGCCTGCGAGGGCTCGTGGGCGGCGGCGATCGACGCGTCGAACGCGCTCGTGGACGATCTCGCACGGCCGGTGTCCGAGGTGGGCCGTGTGCTGTCGGCGGTCTCCGAGGGCGACCTCGAGCAGCGGATGGATCTACGGGCGCTGGGCCCGGAAGGCACGGCGCATCCGCTGCGGGGCGAGTTCCTGAAGGTGGGCCGTACGGTCAACGGGCTGGTCGACCAGCTGTCGGCGTTCACCGACGAGGTGACGCGGGTGGCCAGCGAGGTGGGGACCGAGGGCAAGCTCGGCGGCCAGGCCAAGGTCCGGGGCATGTCGGGTTCGTGGAAGGACCTGACGGACTCCGTCAACACGATGGCGTACCGGCTCACCGCTCAGGTCCGGGACATCGCTCTGGTCACCACCGCGGTCGCCAAGGGTGATCTGTCCCGCAAGGTCACGGTTCATGTGGCCGGAGAGATGCTGGAGTTGAAGAACACCGTCAACACGATGGTGGACCAACTCTCCTCCTTCTCCTCCGAGGTGACGCGGGTCGCCCGCGAGGTGGGTACGGAGGGTGAGCTCGGCGGCCAGGCCAAGGTGCCGGGTGTGGCCGGGGTGTGGAAGGACCTCACCGACTCCGTCAACCTCATGGCGGGCAATCTCACCGCGCAGGTACGCGGGATCGCCCAGGTGACCACGGCGGTGGCGAACGGCGATCTGTCGCAGAAGGTCACGGTGAGTGCGCGCGGCGAGGTCGCCCAGCTCGCCGAGACGATCAACACGATGACGGAGACCCTGCGGACGTTCGCCGACGAGGTCACCCGGGTAGCGAGCGAGGTCGGGGCCGAGGGTCTGCTGGGCGGTCAGGCGCAGGTGCCGGGCGCCGCGGGCACCTGGAAGGACCTCACGGACTCCGTGAACACGGCCTTCCGTAACGTGACCACGCAGGTGCGGGACATCGCGCAGGTGACGACGTCGGTGGCCAACGGTGATCTGTCGCAGAAGGTCACCGTCGATGTGGCCGGAGAGATGCTGGAGCTGAAGAACACCGTCAACACGATGGTGGACCAGCTCTCCTCCTTCGGCGCCGAAGTGACGCGTGTGGCACGTGAGGTCGGCGTGGAAGGTGAGCTCGGCGGTCAGGCGCAGGTGCCGGGGGCCGCGGGCACCTGGAAGGACCTCACGGACTCCGTGAACACGGCTTTCCGGAACCTCACCGGCCAGGTGCGCAACATCGCCCAGGTGACGACGGCGGTGGCGAACGGTGATCTGTCGCAGAAGGTCACCGTCGATGTCTCCGGTGAGATGCTCCAGCTGAAGAACACCGTGAACACGATGGTGGACCAGCTCTCCTCCTTCGCCGACCAGGTCACGCGGATGGCGCGGGACGTGGGCACCGAGGGCCGCCTCGGCGGTCAGGCGCGGGTGGACGGTGTGTCCGGCACCTGGAAGGACCTCACGGACTCCGTCAACTTCATGGCGGGCAATCTGACCTCCCAGGTCCGCAACATCGCTCAGGTGACCACGGCGGTGGCGCGCGGTGATCTCTCGCAGAAGATCGAAGTCGATGCCCGTGGCGAGATCCTGGAGCTGAAGAACACCATCAACACGATGGTCGACCAGCTCTCGGCCTTCGCGGAGCAGGTGACCCGGGTGGCCCGCGAGGTCGGTACGGACGGCCGGCTGGGCGGCCAGGCCCAGGTGCCCGGCGTGGCCGGTGTCTGGCGCGATCTGACCGACTCCGTGAACGGCATGGCGGGCAACCTCACCGCCCAGGTCCGTAATATCGCTCAGGTCGCCACGGCGGTGGCGCGCGGTGATCTCTCGCAGAAGATCGACGTGGACGCCCGTGGCGAGATCCTGGAGCTGAAGAACACCCTCAACACGATGGTGGACCAGCTGTCCTCCTTCGCCGACCAGGTGACGCGGGTGGCGCGCGAGGTGGGCACCGAGGGCATCCTCGGCGGCCAGGCCGAGGTGCAGGGGGTCTCCGGCACCTGGAAGGACCTCACCCAGTCCGTCAACTTCATGGCGAACAACCTGACCTCCCAGGTTCGCAATATCGCCGAGGTCACCACGGCCGTGGCGAAGGGCGATCTGTCCAAGAAGATCACGGTCGACGCCAAGGGCGAGATTCTCGAACTCGTCACCACCGTGAACACGATGGTGGACCAGCTGTCCTCGTTCGCCGAGCAGGTCACGCGGGTGGCCCGTGAGGTGGGTACGGAGGGTCAGCTCGGCGGCCAGGCCCGGGTGCCCGGAGTCACCGGGATCTGGAAGGACCTCAGCGGCAACGTCAACCTGATGGCCAACAACCTGACCATTCAGGTGCGCAACATCTCCCAGGTGGCGACGGCGGTCGCCAACGGTGATCTGACGAAGAAGGTGACGGTGGAGGCGCGCGGCGAGGTCGCCCAGCTCGCCGACACCGTCAACACCATGGTGACCACCCTGTCGTCCTTCGCGGACGAGGTGACGCGGGTGGCCCGTGAGGTGGGCACCGAGGGCATCCTCGGCGGCCAGGCGCGGGTGCCGGGCGTCTCCGGTACGTGGAAGGACCTCACCGAGTCGGTGAACTCGATGGCGTCCAACCTGACCGGGCAGGTCCGCAATATCGCCATGGTCACCACGGCGATCGCGAAGGGTGATCTCACCAAGAAGATCGACATCGATGCGCGGGGCGAGATCCTCGAGCTCAAGACGACCATCAACACGATGGTGGACCAGCTGTCCTCGTTCGCCGAGCAGGTCACGCGAGTGGCCCGCGAGGTGGGTACGGAAGGCCAGTTGGGTGGTCAGGCCCGGGTCCGCGATGTGGACGGCACCTGGCAGGACCTCACCGAATCGGTGAACGAGATGGCGGGCAACCTGACCCGTCAGGTGCGTGCGATCGCCGCGGTGGCCGCGGCGGTGACCCGAGGCGACCTCAATCTGAAGATCGACGTGGACGCGGCGGGCGAGATCCTCGAGCTCCAGGACAACATCAATACGATGATCGCCACCCTGCGCGAGACCACCCTCGCGAACAAGGAGCAGGACTGGCTCAAGGGCAACCTCGCCCGAATCTCCGGTCTGATGCAGGGCCGCCGCGACCTCAAGGACGTGGCCGGGCTGATCATGAGCGAGCTGACCCCGGTCGTCTCCGCGCAGCACGGCGCGTTCTTCCTCGCGATGCCCACCGGCGACACCGCGGAGGTCGGCGCCCCGGCCGAGGACGGCTCCTACGAGCTGCGCATGATCGGCTCGTACGGGTACGCGATGGGCTCCATGCCGACCTCCTTCCGGCCGGGCGAGACGCTCATCGGCACGGCCGCGGAAGAGAAGCGCACGATCCTGGTGGAGAACGTGCCACCGGGCTATCTGAAGATCGCCTCCGGTCTCGGGGAGGCGCCGCCGGCCCATGTGATCGTGCTGCCGGTGCTGTTCGAGGGCAAGGTCCTCGGCGTGATCGAGCTGGCCTCCTTCCAGCCCTTCGCGCAGATCCAGAAGGACTTCCTCAACCAGATCGCCGAGATGATTGCGACGAGCGTCAACACCATCAGTGTCAATACGAAGACCGAGGTGCTGCTGAAGCAGTCGCAGGAGCTCACCGAGCAACTGCGGGAGCGCTCGGAGGAGTTGGAGAACCGGCAGAAGGCGCTCCAGTCGTCCAACGCGGAACTGGAGGAGAAGGCCGAGCTGCTGGCCCAGCAGAACCGGGACATCGAGGTGAAGAACACCGAGATCGAGGAGGCCCGGCAGGTCCTGGAGGAGCGTGCCGAACAGCTGGCCGTCTCGATGCGCTACAAGTCCGAGTTCCTGGCCAATATGTCGCACGAACTGCGCACCCCGCTCAACTCGCTGCTGATCCTGGCCAAGCTGCTCGCCGACAACGCCGACTCCAATCTCTCCCCGAAGCAGGTGGAGTTCGCCGAGACGATCCACGGCGCGGGCTCCGACCTGCTCCAGCTGATCAACGACATCCTCGATCTGTCCAAGGTCGAGGCGGGCAAGATGGATGTCAGCCCGACGCGGATCGCACTCGTCCAGCTGGTGGACTACGTCGAGGCGACGTTCCGCCCGCTGACGGCGGAGAAGGGCCTGGACTTCGCCGTACGGGTCTCGCCGGAGCTGCCCGCGACGCTGCACACCGACGAGCAGCGGCTGCTTCAGGTACTGCGCAATCTGCTGTCGAACGCGGTGAAGTTCACCGACGGCGGGGCAGTGGAGCTGGTGATCCGGCCGGCCGGCGGGGATGTGCCGAACGCCATCCGCGAACAGCTGCTCGAACACGGCTCGCTGCGCGACCCGGACGCCGACATGATCGCCTTCTCGGTGACCGACACCGGTATCGGGATCGCGGCGAGCAAGATGCGGGTGATCTTCGAGGCCTTCAAGCAGGCGGACGGCACCACGAGCCGGAAGTACGGCGGTACGGGCCTCGGACTCTCCATCAGCCGGGAGATCGCGCGGCTGCTGGGCGGGGAGATCCACGCGGCGAGCGAGCCCGGACGCGGCTCCACGTTCACGCTGTACCTGCCGCTCTACCCCAGTGAACTGCCGCCGCAGGGCTACCCGCAGCTGGCGCCCGCCGGTCCCACCGGCGCCGGGTCGCTCGCGGCGCCGGGCGGTGACCCGCTGCTCGGGGCGCGGGCCGTCGAGGCCGAGCCGAAGGAGATCGAGGCTCCGGCCGCCGTCCCGCATCCGGCCCCCAGGAGGGGTGCCGGAGGGCTCACACGGCTGCGCCGGCGCTCCGTGGCCCATCACGGGCAGCGCCACCCGGCCCCGGAGCACCGCGAGCCGGAGGCGGCTCCACAGGAGTCGTGGCCGGCCCAGGGCCAGGACATCGTGGAGGCGGGCTTCGACGGCGGCTTCCACGGTGAGAAGGTGCTGATCGTCGACGACGACATCCGCAATGTGTTCGCGCTGACCAGCGTGCTGGAGCAGCATGGGCTGTCGGTGCTGTACGCGGAGAACGGGCGCGAGGGCATCGAAGTCCTGGAGCAGCACGACGATGTGGTGGTCGTTCTGATGGACATCATGATGCCGGAGATGGACGGTTACGCGACGACCGCCGCGATCCGTCGTATGCCGCAGTTCGCCGGGCTGCCGATCATCGCGCTCACGGCCAAGGCGATGAAGGGAGACCGGGAGAAGAGCATCGAGTCGGGCGCGTCGGACTATGTCACCAAACCGGTCGACACGGACCATCTGCTCTCGGTGATGCAGCGGTGGATGCGGCCCGCCGCTGACTGAGCGTTCCGAACACGTGTGGGAACGCGGTATCCGGGGAACCTTCTGGTCTTCCACCGCGTTTCTGCTACGTGCACAGTGACATCGCGGTGACAGGGTGTGGCGACAGGCGGGGTGCGGCTACCATGACCGGCACAAGGACGGGCGGCGCAAGGGAGTCGTCCCCTGGGGCGGCGCCCGGTGCTTTCCCCAGCTCCATGAGCTGGGGAGACCCCAAGCCGGGACGAGGAGGACGGGGCATGGTGCAGAAGGCCAAGATCCTCCTGGTCGATGACCGGCCGGAGAATCTGCTGGCGCTGGAGGCCATTCTCTCCGCGCTCGATCAGACCCTGGTGCGGGCATCGTCAGGGGAGGAAGCGCTCAAGGCGCTACTGACGGACGACTTCGCGGTCATCCTGCTGGATGTCCAGATGCCGGGCATGGACGGCTTCGAGACCGCGGCGCACATCAAGCGGCGTGAGCGGACGCGGGACATCCCGATCATCTTCCTCACGGCCATCAACCACGGTCCCCACCACACCTTCCGTGGTTATGCGGCCGGTGCGGTGGACTACATCTCCAAGCCGTTCGACCCGTGGGTGCTGCGGGCGAAGGTCTCGGTGTTCGTCGAGCTCTATATGAAGAACTGCCAGCTGCGGGAGCAGGCCTCGTTGCTGCGGCTGCAGTTGGAGGGCAGCCAGCCGGCGCCGGGGGACAGCAAGGAGCCCGCGGGTCTTCTGGCGGAGCTGTCGGCACGGCTGGCCGCGGTGGAGGAGCAGGCCGAGGCGCTGTCCAAGCAGCTCGACGAGTCCGCGGACGCGGCGGCCGTCGCCACCGCCGCACATCTCGAGCGCAAACTCACCGGACTGCGACGGGCCCTGGACGCTCTCGAACCGGGTACGGGGAGCGGTGCGTCGGCGGTCTCCTCCCAGAACTGACCACGACGTCATCGATGTGTTGACGGGGCGTCACCGCGCCGTCAATCCGGGTACGACACGAACGGGTTAACCCGTGGGCACGCGTGTCCCACGGGTCCGCCCCCGGTAACCTCATCACCATGGCCTCACGTACGTCCGGCAAGGGTTCCCAGGGCACGGCGGGCACCTCGAAGCCGCGCGCCGGCCGTACCGGAAGCGCCGCCAAGAAGACAGCTGCGAAGAAGGCACCCGCCAAGAAGGGCGCGGCGCCCGCGAGAAAGGCGCCTGCCAAGAAGGCGCCCGCGAAAAAGGCCGCGGGCCGGACGGCGGCACCGAAGCTCGCGCCTTCACCGACCAACGGCGTCTACCGGCTCGTTCGTGCGGTGTGGCTCGGGCTGGCCCATGCGGTCGGCGCGATGTTCCGGGGGATCGGGCGCGGCGCCAAGGGACTCGACCCCGCCCATCGCAAGGACGGGCTCGCGCTGCTGCTGCTGGGTCTCGCACTGGTCGTCGCCGCCGGCACCTGGTCGAATCTGCGGGGCCCGGTCGGCGATCTCGTCGAGATGCTGGTGACCGGGGCGTTCGGCCGCCTCGATCTGCTGGTGCCGGTACTGCTCGGGGCCATCGCCGTACGGCTGATCCGGCACCCGGAGAAGCCGGAGGCGAACGGACGGATCGTCATCGGGCTCTCGGCTCTGGTCATCGGAGTGCTCGGCCAGGTTCATATGGCGTGCGGGTCGCCCGGGCGCGATCAGGGTACTGCGGCTGTCCAGGACGCGGGCGGGCTGATCGGCTGGGCCGCGTCCACACCGCTGATCTTCACGGTCGGTGATGTGCTGGCCGTGCCGCTGCTGGTTCTGGTCACGCTCTTCGGGCTCCTCGTGGTGACGGCGACGCCGGTCAACGCGATCCCCCAGCGGCTGCGGCTCCTCGGTTCGAAGCTCGGGATCGTGGACGAGGAGTCCGAGGACCGGGACGCCGCCGAGGCGGACGAGGCGTACGCGGAGGACTGGCGCGAGGCGCCCGCCCGGCGACCGCGGCGCCGTGGGTCCCGCGCCGGGGCCGCGGCGGCGGATCCGGACCAGGCCGAGGACGAGGCGCTCTCCCAGCGGCGCCGGGCGCGCAAGCCGTCGTCGCAGCCCGTGCCGGACCGGCCGATGGACGCCGTCGACGTGGCGGCGGCCGCGGCCGCCGCGCTGGACGGAGCCGTACTGCACGGCGTCCAGCCCTCACCGCTCGTCGCCGGACTGAGCCACTCCGTCTCCGCTGAGCGGACCGCCGGGGTGCCGGCCGCCCGAGGCGCCGAGCAGGACACCGCGGCGCCGGAGCCCGCGGCCCCGGGCCGTACGAACGGCGGTGACGGGTCCGACGCCGGAGTGCCGGACCTGACGAAGGCCGCACCCGAGTCCGCCGGGCGCCTTCCGGCCCGCGCCGAACAGCTCCAGCTCTCCGGGGACATCACGTACGCGCTGCCGTCGCTCGATCTCCTCGTTCGCGGCGGCCCGGGCAAGACGCGCAGCGCCGCCAACGACGCCGTGGTGGCCTCGCTGTCGAATGTCTTTTCGGAGTTCAAGGTCGACGCCGCCGTCACCGGCTTCACCCGCGGCCCGACGGTCACCCGGTACGAGGTCGAGCTCGGCCCGGCCGTCAAGGTCGAGCGGATCACCGCGCTCACCAAGAACATCGCCTACGCCGTCGCCAGTCCCGACGTCCGGATCATCAGCCCGATTCCGGGGAAGTCCGCGGTCGGTATCGAGATTCCCAACACCGACCGCGAGATGGTCAACCTCGGTGACGTGCTGCGGCTGGCTGACGCCGCCGAGGACGATCACCCGATGCTCGTCGCGCTGGGCAAGGACGTCGAGGGCGGCTATGTGATGGCCAACCTGGCGACGATGCCGCACGTCCTGGTCGCCGGCGCCACCGGCTCCGGCAAGTCCTCCTGCGTCAACTGTCTGATCACCTCGATCATGGTCAGGGCCACCCCGGAGGACGTCCGGATGGTGCTGGTGGACCCCAAGCGCGTCGAGCTGACCGCGTACGAGGGCATCCCGCACCTCATCACCCCGATCATCACCAACCCCAAGCGCGCCGCCGAGGCGCTGCAGTGGGTCGTACGGGAGATGGACCTGCGCTACGACGACCTGGCCGCCTACGGGTTCCGGCACATCGACGACTTCAACGCGGCGGTGCGCAGCGGAAAGGCGAAGGCCCCGGAGGGCAGCGAGCGGGAGCTGTCGCCGTACCCGTATCTGCTGGTGATCGTCGACGAGCTCGCCGACCTGATGATGGTCGCCCCGCGCGACGTGGAGGACGCGATCGTCCGGATCACCCAGCTGGCCCGGGCCGCCGGAATCCATCTGGTCCTGGCGACCCAGCGGCCCAGCGTCGATGTCGTCACCGGCCTGATCAAGGCCAATGTGCCCTCACGGCTGGCGTTCGCCACGTCCTCGCTCGCCGACAGCCGGGTCATCCTCGACCAGCCGGGCGCCGAGAAGCTGATCGGCAAGGGGGACGGGCTGTTCCTGCCGATGGGCGCGAACAAGCCGGTCCGGATGCAGGGCGCCTTTGTGACGGAGGCCGAGGTCAACGCCGTCGTCGAACACTGCAAGGCGCAGATGGCGCCGGTCTTCCGTGACGACGTCACGGTGGGGACCGCCAAGAAGAAGGAGATCGACGAGGAGATCGGCGACGACCTGGATCTGCTCTGCCAGGCCGCGGAGCTCGTGGTCTCGACGCAGTTCGGCTCGACTTCGATGCTGCAGCGGAAGCTGCGGGTGGGGTTCGCGAAGGCGGGCCGGCTGATGGATCTCATGGAGTCGCGCGGCGTCGTGGGACCGAGCGAGGGCTCGAAGGCACGCGATGTCCTGATCAAGCCTGATGAATTGGACGGAGTGCTCGCGGTGATCCGCGGGGAGACTCCCCCGTAAGAGGGAAGCGGGCAACCGTTTCCCCTGCCTATACGTCATGTTGAAGGGAAGAACGAGTGGGTAGGCGATCCTGGGGTGGCGCGGCCATTCCGATGGCGTACAAACTCCGTCCTCCCGGTTGCCCCACCCTTTCGTACCACCCCTAGACTGAACATCCAGCAGGTGGCTACACGCTCGAAAGGCGCCCCCGTGTCCATCGGCAACTCCCCCGAAGACGACCGGCCTTCCGTCGAGGACGACCGGCCCACCGTCGGGCGTGCACTTCAGCAGGCCCGTATCGACGCAGGACTGACCGTTGATGAGGTCAGTTCGACCACGCGGGTGCGCATCCCGATTGTGCACGCGATCGAACAGGACGATTTCACCCGATGTGGTGGTGACGTCTATGCGCGCGGGCACATCCGTACGCTCGCCCGCGCGGTCGGTCTCGATTCCACCGCCCTGGTCGAGCGGTACGACGCCGAGCACGGCGGGCGGCCGGAGCCGACCCCGGCGGCGCCGCTGTTCGAGGCCGAGCGCATCCGCCCCGAGCCGCGCCGTCCCAACTGGACGGCCGCGATGGTCGCGGCGATCGTCGTCGTGGTCGCGTTCGTCGGGTTCACCGTGTTCAGCGGCAACGACAAGAGCAGTGGAAAGTCGGTGGCGCGCGACGTTCCCCCGGCGAAGCCCAGCGCCGGCCCCAGTGAGAAGAAGCCGTCCCAGCCCAAGCCGGAGCCGTCCGACAGCGCCATCGCGGCGGTGCCGGCCGACAAGGTGACCGTCAAGCTCACCGCCGAGAACGGCTCCAGCTGGATCTCGGCGAAGGACCACAGCGGTCGGCTGATGCACGAGGGCGTGCTCAAGCAGGGCGCCTCCAAGACGTTCACCGACGAACAGCGGATCGACCTGGTGCTGGGCAACGCAGGCGCCATCAAGCTCTATGTCAACGGCAAGCAGATCGACGACCGCGGCGAGCAGGGCCAGGTCCAGCGGCTGAGCTACACCAAGGGAGACCCGCAGGCGGGCTGAGGCAGGGCCCGTCGGGGCGGACAGGGCAACCCTGGCAGCGGAGGACGTCGCCGGGACAAAGTAGGCTGAGCTCATGCCCGAACCCCGTACCGTCGCTCTTGTCACCCTCGGCTGTGCCCGTAATGAGGTGGACTCCGAGGAGCTCGCAGGCCGTCTGGCGGCGGATGGGTGGGAGCTCGTCCAGGAAGCCGCCGACGCCGATGTCGCCGTTGTCAACACCTGTGGCTTCGTCGAAGCCGCGAAGAAGGACTCCGTCGACGCCCTCCTCGAGGCCAACGACCTCAAGGACCACGGTCGTACGCAGGCCGTGGTCGCCGTCGGCTGCATGGCCGAGCGGTACGGCAAGGATCTCGCCGAAGCACTGCCCGAGGCCGATGGCGTGCTCGGCTTCGATGACTACACGAACATCTCCGACCGCCTCCGGACGATTCTGTCCGGGGGCGTGCACGCCTCCCACACTCCGCGCGACCGGCGCAGACTGCTGCCGATCAGCCCGGCCGACCGTCAGGACGCCGCTGTGGCGCTGCCCGGCCACGGCGACCTCGCGCCCGTTCCGGAGGACCTGCCGGAGGGCCTCGCGCCCGCCTCGGGGCCGCGGGCGCCGCTGCGCCGACGGCTGGGCGGCGGCCCCGTGGCCTCGGTCAAGCTGGCCTCCGGCTGTGACCGGCGCTGTTCCTTCTGTGCCATCCCGGCTTTCCGTGGGTCCTTCGTCTCCCGCCGCCCCTCGGATGTGCTGAACGAGACCAGGTGGCTGGCGGAGCAGGGCGTCAAGGAGGTCATGCTGGTCTCCGAGAACAACACCTCGTACGGCAAGGACCTCGGGGACATCCGGCTGCTGGAGACGCTGCTGCCCGAGCTGGCCGAGGTCGACGGGATCGACCGCATCCGGGTCAGCTATCTGCAGCCCGCGGAGATGCGCCCCGGTCTGATCGACGTCCTGACCTCGACGCCGAAAGTCGCGCCGTACTTCGATCTGTCGTTCCAGCATGCGGCGCCCGGCGTGCTGCGCGCGATGCGGCGCTTCGGCGACACCGACCGGTTCCTGGAGTTGCTGGACCAGATCCGGGCGAAGGCGCCGCAGGCCGGCGCCCGGTCGAACTTCATCGTCGGCTTCCCCGGCGAGACCGAGGAGGACCTGGCCGAGCTGGAGCGGTTCCTGACCGGAGCCCGACTGGACGCGATCGGTGTCTTCGGCTACTCCGACGAGGAGGGCACGGAGGCGCTGACCTACGACAACAAGCTCGACGAGGACGTCATCGCGGAGCGGCTGGCGCATATCTCCCGGCTCGCGGAGGAGCTGACCGCACAGCGCGCCGAGGAGCGGCTGGGTGAGACGGTGGAGGTGCTCGTCGAGACGGTCGACGAGGTGGACGGCGCCGTGGGACGGGGCGCGCACCAGGCGCCGGAGACCGATGGCCAGGTCGTCCTGACGGCCTCCCAGGGGCTGGCTCCCGGCCGTATCGTCGAAGCCAAGGTGGTGGCGACCGAAGGTGTCGACCTGGTGGCCGAGCCGCTTGCCGGTGGAGAGTGTCCTGACGAGGAGGCGGCCGCATGAGCGGAGTCCCCGCGTCCGCAGCGGGCGGCCCCGGCCGCGCGCCGGTGCGGGGCGGCTCGGTGGGTGCGCCGGCGGCTCCGCAGGCCGGACTGTGGAACATCGCCAACATCCTCACCATGGCGCGGCTGCTCCTTGTGCCCGGCTTTGTGTTGTTGATGCTCCACAACGGCGGCTACGACCCGGAGTGGCGCGCGTTCGCCTGGGCGGCCTTCGCGATCGCCATGATCACCGACCTGTTCGACGGCCATCTGGCACGGCGGTACAACCTGGTCACGGACTTCGGCAAGATCGCCGACCCGATCGCCGACAAGGCCATCATGGGGGCGGCGCTCGTCTGCCTCTCCGGCCTGGGGGACCTGCCCTGGTGGGTCACGGGCGTCATCCTCTTCCGGGAGCTCGGGATCACCCTGATGCGGTTCTGGGTGATCCGGCACGGTGTCATCCCGGCGAGCCGGGGCGGCAAGCTGAAGACTCTCACTCAGGGCGCCGCGGTCGGGATGTACATCCTGGCTCTGACGGGGGCGCTGGCCACGCTGCGCTTCTGGGTGATGGCCGCGGCTGTCGTACTGACGGTGGTCACCGGCCTGGATTACATACGGCAGGCCGTGGTGCTGCGGCGGGCCGGGCTGGCCGCGGAGCGCGAGCGTACGGCCGGAGGCGCGGCGCGATGACCGGCGGCGGGGCCGCTGACGTGCTCGAGCTGCTCGTGGCGCGTGGCGAGACCCTCGCCGTCGCCGAGTCGCTGACCGGGGGCATGGTCGCGGCGGAGCTGACCGGGGTCCCCGGGGCCTCGCGCGCCTTCCGCGGCTCGGTGACCGCCTATGCGAGCGAAGTGAAGCGGGGGGTGCTGGGCGTGGACGCCGTGCTCCTCGCCGAGCGCGGGGCCGTCGATGCCGAGGTCGCCCGCCAGATGGCGGAGGGCGTACGGCGGCTGATGGGCGCAGACTGGGGAGTGTCGACCACCGGCGTCGCCGGACCGGATCCGCAGGACGGGCAGCCGGTGGGCACGGTGCATGTGGCCGTGGCGGGCCCCCGGGGGGGCGTGGGCGGACTGCGGCTGAGTCTCGACGGCGACAGAGCGGGTATCCGTTCGGAGAGCGTGCAGGCGGCCCTGAGACTGCTTCTGGGGGAACTGATCGAAAATGTGCGGGCACAGGATACGGAACAGAGAGGGGGGAGTTGATGTTTGCAGCCCTGAGTGAACACGTCATCGCTCCCCGCACGGCTGCCGCCCGAGGCGGTACGGTGGGGCGAGAAGGATCCGGATCCGAGGCCCGAGGAGGGAGCCAGCGATGATTCTGCTCCGTCGCCTGCTGGGTGACGTGCTGCGTCGGCAGCGCCAGCGCCAGGGCCGAACCCTGCGCGAAGTCTCCTCGTCGGCGCGGGTCTCCCTCGGCTACCTCTCGGAGGTCGAGAGAGGGCAGAAGGAGGCTTCCTCCGAACTGCTCTCCGCGATCTGCGACGCGCTGGACGTGCGAATGTCCCAAGTCATGCGTGAGGTGAGCGACGAGTTGTCGCTGGCCGAGCTGGCGCAGTCCGCGGCAGCGACCGAGACCGTACCTGCGCCGATGCGACCCATGCTCAACTCCGTCTCCGTGACGTCCGTGACGGGCGTCCCGGAGGAGCGAGTGACGATCAAGGCGCCTGCGGAGGCCGTCGACGTCGTCGCCGCCTGACACGCACAGCCCATAGCCCGGCAATCAATCCACTGAGCCCCGGTCGGCACCGCCGACCGGGGCTCAGTGCGTCGTTTCGGGGTAGGCGTGCCGTGTGCCCGGACGCCGAAGGCGTACCGGGCATGTGACGAACATCCCAGGAATGCCCCCTCTTGGCCGGGTATGCGATGGTTGAGAGGAACGTCACAACGCAGCAGGAGGATTCGGATGACTGTCGTCAAGAGCCCGCTCTCCGACCAGGACCTCAAGACCGTCGGCGAGGCCCTCCAGGGCGGACTGGTGGACCTGGTGGACCTCTCGCTGCTGGCCAAGCAGGTCCACTGGAACGTGGTGGGACCGCGCTTCCGCTCCGTGCACCTGCAGCTCGACGACGTGGTGGCCAGTGCCCGGCAGCATGCCGACACCGTGGCCGAGCGGGCCGCGGCCCTGGGGATCTCTCCGGACGGACGATCCGGCACCGTCGCCAAGAGCAGCGGTATCACCACGAGCCCCGACGGCTGGATCAAGGACACGGACGCGGTACAGACGCTGGTCACCGCGCTGGGCTCGGTGATCACCCGGATGCGGGAGCGGATCGAGTCCACGGAGAAGCCCGACCCCGTCAGCCAGGACATCTTCATCGGACTGACGGCCGACCTGGAGAAGCACCACTGGATGTTCCAGGCCGAGAACGTCTGACGTGATGGAGGGGGCTGAGGCGCGCGAGCCCGGCGTTGAGCGCTGATCCGCCTCAGTGCGCCCCCATGAGGAGCGATCCTGCCGACGGGTCGTCGGCCGGAGGAGGCAGCGATGGTACGGCGGGACGCCCGGGGGCGAGATCTGGTCCGAATAGGCAACCGGGGGGTTCGTACGGTGAGCCCCGGTCCGGACCGAATACCGGCGGGGCGAGTCGCCCGGCGGTTCGTCGCACCGGTGCTGGCCGCCATCTGGTGCTGGGCCGTGCTGCGCCTGGTGGCGCAGCCGGCCGAGGCCGGTCCCGTCGAGGCGGTGGTCGCCGCGGGTGGCTGGGGGCTGAGTCTGCTGCCGGTCCACTGCGTGCCGAAGACCGCTGCCGCGGGAGCCGGTGGAGCTGCGGCGGCAGGGGTCGCGCGCAGGGTCGCCCGTGCATGGCGGCGCCGCCGCTGGGACGCGGGATCCGGCATGGTGAACGACGCGGCGTCCGCGGCCGGATACAGGACGGCGTTGCGCGACGGCCCCGGGTTCGGCGACCCGCGTCAGAGGTGACGCAGGCGCCGTCGTTCGTCCGGTCGTGTGCTGTGCCTGGGGGCGTGGGGATCGGTGATGGGGCGCTGCGGATCCGGCGGGCGTGACCGCGTCGGCCCCGGATGCCGGGCCGTACGGCGGTGCGTTCGTACGCCGTGACGGCCATGGCGTGAACACACGGATCTGCTGACGGTGTGTCAATTCGCTGGGGGTGAAGGGCCGGACTGGCAGGACGGGCACCAGTACGTGACACGCTCCTGGCCTTCCGCGCCCTGGTCCGCGGTCAGCACGGTGGCGCCGCAGCGTCGGCACGGCCGCCCCGCCCTGCCGTACACCCAGAGCCGGTGGTCGCGACGGTCGTCGGCGGTGGTGACCCGGGCCGAGCGGGTCTTGTTGGCCTCCAGGAGCCGTTTGGCCAAGGCGACCAGACGGTCCGGAGCGGGGGCCTGGCCGACAGGCAGCCAGGGGGTCGAACCGGCCATGAAGCACAGCTCGGACTTGTAGACATTGCCGATCCCCGCCAGATTGCGCTGGTCGAGCAGCGCTTCGCCCAGAGCGCGGGACGGGTCGGCGAGCAGCCGTCCGAGTGCCTCGTCCGCGTCCCGGTCCGGGCCGAGGAGATCGGGACCGAGATGGCCGACCACACTGTCCTCGTCCGCTGTCCGGAGGAGGCCGAGCACAGGGAGGCGGTAGCCGACCGCGGTGCGGGCCGCTGTGCTCAGGATGGCGCGGATCTGGTGCTCGGGGCCGCCGCGCCAGCGCTCGCCGGGGGCGTAGAGATGCCAGGAGCCGTCCATGCGCAGATGGGAGTGGAGCGTCAGGCCGCCCTCGATCCGGGCCAGGAGGTGCTTGCCCCGTGAGACGACCTCGAGGACCTCGCGGCCCACCAGGTCGACGGTGGCGAGCCGTGGTACGCGCAGATCGGAGCGGAGCAGCCGTTCGCCCGCCAGGGCCGTGTGCAGCCGGTGGGCGGTCCGCCAGACGTTGTCTCCTTCGGGCATGCAGCCATGATGCCGTCGGGAAGGCCTCGGTCGGCTGGGTCGGCTGGGTCCTGTGCGACCGAGGTACGGGGTCGCGACTTCCCCGGACCGCGTCCGGAGGAGGGCTTCGGGTTCCCGCGGGTGCGAGGTGGAGGAGCTCTCCGGGACGGGCCGTGCCGAGGGCCGGGGCGGGCTGCACGGACGCCCTGGCAACACGGCGGAGGGCGTGGCGGGGGGGGGCGCTGCCCGTCCCCGCCGGGCGGATACGTCACGTCGGCCGGGCCCGGCCCTGTCCCGGCGCTCGCGCTCAGGCTCCTCGCAGCCGGAGACCTCGGGGAGTGGCATGGAAGCCGACGGACTCCAGGGCACGGCCGATGGGGGAGGAGAGGGCCGGGGAGCCGTTGGCGCGCTCCACGGTGACGGTGCCGAGCGCGCCGTCCCGGGCCGCTGCCGCCAGCGCCTCCGCGGCCAGATGCAGCCGGGCGTCGCTGTCCGGGCTGTCCGTGCCGGCCCCCGGCCAGGCCAGCAGCGTCTTGCCGCCGCGCTCCACATAGAGGGCCAGATCGCCGTCGACCAGCACCACCAGCGCACCGGCTTTGCGGCCCGGCTTGTGTCCGGCGCCGGTGGGAGGCTCGGGCCAGGGCAGCGCCGCGCCGTACGCGTTGGCGGGGTCGGCGGCGGCCAGCACCACGGCACGGCCCCGCCGGGCCGTGTCCGGGGCGCGGCGGTCACCGGGGAACACGGGAGCCGCGGGACTCTCCGCCGCGTCGCGGTCCCGGGCGGTGCCCACCGCGCGGAGCCGGTCCACGGCGCCGTCCATCGCGAACTGCGCCGCACCCAGCCCCTCGACCACATAGCCGCGACGGGCCTGGCCGGTCTCCTCGAAGGCGGACAGCACGCGGTACGCGGCGGAGAAGCCGCCCTCCACGCCCTCGGCGGACACCGCGCCGCGGGTCACCACGCCGTGCCGGTCCAGGAGCGTGCGCGCCAGGGCGTGGGCGCGGTGGGTGGTGTCGGTCTCCCGCTCGGGCAGCAGGGCCCAGCGGCCCGCGACGGTCGGGGGGCCGGTCCGCGAGGCGGGGGGCCGGAGTGTACGGCCGGTGAGGGTGCCGTACCGGCCGCGGGGGACCGAGCGCTTCGCGCGGTGCGCGGTGGCCCCCGCGGTGCGGCCGGAGCCCAGGAGGGAGCGCAGCGGGGACAGGGTGTCGTTGGTGAGTCTGCCGGACCAGGCCAGGTCCCAGACGGCGTCGGCCAGTTCGGGGTCGGTGCATTCGGGGTGCACGGCTCGGACCTGGTCGGCGATCTGCCGGAAGAACAGCCCGTAACCACCGGACAGTGCCTCCAGCACCGCCTGGTGGACCGGTCCCGTCTCGAGCGGATGGGGCGGTGGCAGCAGCAGGGGCGCGGCGTCGGCGAGGAACAGCGACACCCAGCCGTCCTTGCCGGGCAGCGCTCCCGCCCCCGCCCAGACGACCTCCCCGGCGGCGGTCAGCTCGTCGAGCATCGTGGGGGAGTAGCCGGTCACCCGGGACGGCAGCACCAGCTTCTCCAGGGCCGAGGCGGGCACCGGGGCGCCCTGCAACTGCTCGATGGCGCGCACCAGGCCGTCGATGCCGCGCAGGCTGTGGGTGCCGATGTGCTGCCACTGGGGCAGGAAGGAAGCGAGCACCGGGGGCGGTACGGGCTCCAGCTCCTGGCGGAGGGCGGCCAGGGAGCGCCGCCGCAACCGGCGCAGGACCCCGCTGTCGCACCACTCCTGGCCGATCCCTGCCGGGTGGAATTCACCCTGGACCACCCGGCCGGCGGCGGCCAGCCGGTGCAGCGCCCCG
>NZ_JBQQBW010000109.1:0-21667 GCF_052245415.1 Streptomyces sp. 8N706
GGCATGAGCACAGGGGCGGGGAGCACCGGGGATCCGGTGCCGATCCTGATGTACCACGCCGTGGCGCGGGCCCCCGCCCGCGCCGTGTACGGCCTGTCGGTGGCCCCGGACGCCTTCGGCGAGCAGCTGGAGCTCCTCGCCGACCGCGGCTTCACCCCGGTCACCACCCGGCAGCTGGCCGAAGCGTGGCGGTCCCGCGGGGCCGTTCCCCTGCCGCGCCGGCCCGTACTGATCACCTTCGACGACGGCTACGAGGGCGTGCACCGCCACGCCCTCCCGGCCTTGGAGAAACACGGGTTCACGGCCACGCTGTTCGCCTCGACCGGCTGGCTGCGCGGACCGTACGAGACTCCGGGCGCGCTCGGCACCATGCTCGACTGGGACCAGGTGCGGGAGCTCACCGCGGCGGGTCTGGAGATCGGCGGACACAGCCATACCCATCCGCAGCTGGACCAGCTTCCGGTCGAACGGCTGCGGTACGAGGTGCGGCGCTGCCGGGAGATCCTCGCCGACGAGCTGGGCCGGGCCCCGGTGTCGTTCGCCTATCCGTACGGCTATTCCACCCGGCGGGTGCGCCAGGAGGTACGGGAGGCCGGCTTCGGCCAGTCGCTGGCCGTGGGCAACGCCCTGGCCGACCGGGGCCAGGGCCCGTACGCCCTGCGGCGGGTGACGGTACGGCGGCGCACCGGGATCGAGGAGTTCGCACGGCTGGTGGAGGGCCGGGCGATCGGCCCCACCTTCGCCATGGACCGGGTGCTGACGAAGGGGTACGCCCTGGTCCGCGGAGTTCGGCGGGCGGCGCGGCCGTGCGCGCCCGGGGGTTGAGACGGATGCGGCTGCCGCCGCGGGCCCCGGACCGTCACCGGACGTCCGGGGCCCGCCCGGAGAGCCATCGCCGGGTGAGCCGGAGGAAGGTACGCGGAGCCCGTGTCTGAGACGACCACCACGCCCCAGGCCGAGGAGCTGACGGGGGACCGGAGACCGGCGGCGGGGCGGAAGCTGCGGCTGCCGGGGCGGGGCGGCGGAGGAAGCCCGCTGTTCCGGAACGCCTATGCCCTGATGCTCAACACCGGGATCTCCGCCGTCCTCGGTCTGGGCTTCTGGCTGGCCGCGGCCCGTCATTACTCGGAGGACGCGGTCGGCCAGGGCTCGGCGGCCATCGCGGCGATGAAGCTCCTCGCGGGCCTCACCGCCCTGACCCTCACGGGGGCTCTGGCCCGGTTCATCCCCGTCTCGGGCCGCGCGACCGGCCGGCTGGTGCTGCGCACCTACGCGGGGAGCTCGGTCGTGGTGGCGGGGGCCGCCGCGGTCTTCCTGCTGACGCTCGACCTGTGGGGGCCCTCCTACCGGTTTCTCCACGGGTGGCAGAACGGCTCCGGTTTCCTTCTGGCGGTGGTCCTCTGGTCCCTGCTCACCTTGCAGGACGGGGTGCTGACCGGGCTGCGCAGCGCGATGTGGGTGCCGGTCGGCAACACCGTCTTCTCGGCGGTCAAGCTGGTGCTGCTGGTGGTCATCGCCGCCTCGGTCCCCACCGCGGGGGTGTTCGTCTCCTGGGTCGCCGCGATCGCCCTGTCCGTGGTGCCGCTGGGCTGGCTGGTGTTCCGGCGGCTGATCCCCCGGCACATCGCCGCCACCGGTGCGACGGCGCGGCCTCCGGCGCTGAAGGAGATGGGCCGCTTCCTCGCGGGCGACTGCACGGGGTCGCTGTTCGCGCTGGCCGTCGTCCACCTGGTGCCGGTGATCGTCGCCTCGCAGGTCGGCGCGGCGGACAACGCGTACTTCTACATCACGACGACCATCGGCGGCACGGTCAACCTCCTCGCCATCAACATGGGCGCGTCCCTGACCGTGGAGGGCGCACACGATCCCGCCCGGCTGGCCGAGAACTGCCGGGCGGCGCTGCTGCGGATGGCGCGGCTCATGCTCCCGGTGGCTCTGGTCCTCTTCGTCCTCGCTCCCCAGATCCTGGGGGTGTTCGGGCCGGCGTACGCGGAGGCGGCGACTCCGCTGCTGCGGTGGTTCGCGGTCGGGGCGGTGCTACGGGTGATCATCGAGGTGTACTTCGCGGTGCTGCGCGCGCAGAGCCGTACCTCCGGACTGGCGTATCTGCAAGGTCTGTTGTGCGTGCTCGTCCTGGGTCTGACCGTGCTGCTGCTGCCCCGGCTCGGACTCACGGGTGCGGGGGTCGCCGAGATCTCCAGCCTCGGTGTCATCGCCGCGATCGCCTCGTACAAGCTCTACCGGGTGCTTCGCGCGGCCTCGCCGTCGCGGGTGGCGGCCACGGCGGGAGCGGGGCCTCGCGGGGCTGCCGGGGGTCCTGCGCCGGACGACCGGGGGCTGGTCGGCCAGGAGGCGCACGGCGACCGCGGCACCTCCCCGGCCCGGCACGAGGGACCGGCCGACGGGACCGGCCTGCCCGACCTGACCGACGACGGGCCGAGGAGCGAGGGGATTCTTGCCCCACGGGTCGCGGAGCCCCCGGGCCCCGGCCGGATGCGCGGACGCGGGCCCGAACTCGCACTCTGGGCGCTGCTCGTGGCGGCGCTCGGGCTCTACTGGCTGCCGTTGCGCGGGATGGACGAGGCCGACCTGGCCCTCATGGGCGGGCTCGGACTGGTCTCCGTACTGCCCGCCACGACGCTGCTGGGCGCGGCGCTGCTGGTCGTCGTGTTCGCTTCCGCGCTCCGGCTGGAGAAGCCCGGACGTACGCTGCTCGCGGTCACGCTCGTCCTCACCGTGGTGTCCCTGCATGCCGTCCCGGCCGTACTGGAGGCCGAGCCGCGGTTCCCGACCGCCTGGCAGCATCTGGGCTTCCTCGACTACATCGACCGGACCGGCTCGGCCGTTCCGGACCTGGACGCCCGCTGGAGCTGGCCGGGATTCTTCGCCGTGACGGCCTTCGTGGCCGAGGCGTGCGGGATGTCCGATCCGGCGCAGATGCTGCGGTGGTGGCCGACCGTCCTCCAACTTCTCTGTCTCGCACCGCTGCTCCTGCTCCTGCGTGCCCTGCGCGCGGGCCCGCGGGCGACATGGACGGCCGCCTGGCTGTTCGCCCTGTGCGGCTGGGTGGGCCAGGACTACTTCTCCCCGCAGGGCTTCACCTACCTGCTCTATCTCGCCTTTGTCGCGGTGCTGCTGGTGTGGTTCCGTGAGCCGCGCGTGCTGCCCGGCAGGCGATGGCCGGGGGAGGCGGAGGTGCTTCGTGTGGGCCGGGCGGAGCGGGCGGCGCTGCTCCTGGTGCTGATCGGGCTGTTCGCGGCATCCGTCACGGCACACCAGCTCACGCCGTTCGTGATGCTCGGGGTACTGACCGCGCTCGTCGCCGTACGCCGCTGCACGCTGCGCGGGCTGCCGCTGCTGTTCGCGGTGATGGTCGCGGTGTGGGTGGGGTTTCTCGCCGAGCCGTACTGGTCGGGCCACTTCGACGAACTGTTCGGCGGGATCGGCGGCGTCGGCGGCAATGTGTCGTCCTCCGTCTCCGGCCGGATCGAGGGCGGCAGCAGTACGCACAAGCTGGTGCTCTACACCCGCGTCGCACTGGCGGGCGGCATGCTGGCCTTCGCCTGCTACGGCTGGTGGCGCCGTCGTCTCGCCGGATACGGCGAACGCTCGCTGCTCGTGCTCACCTTCGTCCCGTTCCTGGGCTTCGGCATGCAGTCGTACGGCGGCGAAATGGCGCTGCGTGTCTTTCTGTTCGCGCTGCCGGGCGTATGCGCGCTCGCCGCCCTGGCGCTCTTCCCCCGCACCGGCGGGGCCCGTGGAGGCCTCGGGCCGTTCGCCGCCCTCATGGCGGGACTCGTCCTGATGGGCGGCTTCCTGGTCGCCCGCTGGGGCAACGAGCCGTTCGAACGGGTGCGCCCAGGGGAGGTCGCCGCGATGGAGTACGTCTACGCGCACGACGAACCGACCGTACGGCTCCTGTGGTTGAGCGACGACCCGGCCGAGAACGTGACTCCCGCGGTCCCCTGGGGCGCACGGGACATGGAGAAGGTGCAGTACGTGCCGGCCCTGGCCCCGCGCGACCCCGTACTGGTGGGCCCGCTCGTGGACCGGCTGCGCACAGCGGGCCCGAACTCCCTGCTGTTGGTCTCCCACGGCCAGTCCGTCTCGCTGAACCTGAACGCCGGATACTCCGCGGCCTGGGAACGGAGGCTGCTGCGCTCCCTGGACGGACGGCCGGAACTGCGGCGGGTGCTCTCGAACGAGGACGCGGCGGTGTACGAACTGCGCAAGCGGCCGTCCGGGCCCGTGGCACAGCCCGCTCCGGGGCCCGCCGGCCCGCAGGTCACCTGGACGCCGTGGTCGGTGACCGGTGCGCTCGTAGCGGTGGCGCTGATGCTGCTGCTGGCGGCCCGGGAGGTGGCGCGGGTGGCGATGGCCCCGAGCGTCCGGAAGCGGGCGTGGATGCAGGCCTCGCTGTGGTTCGCCCTGCCTCTGATGGTGGTGGTGGCGGCCTCGCTGGTGCAGCGCTTCTGGACGATGTCCTGAGCACCCGGACGCGGAGCGCGGGTTCGCATCCGGATACTCCCCCGGAGAAATCTTCCGGTGCCACGATCACCGGCGCGGGGTCGAGGTGCTCGCGCCACCACTCCGCGCCGTCGCCGGGGATCGGTTCCGGCGGAACGGCTCGCGTTCGACGCGCCGAAGCACGACCTCCACGGATTCGCCGATCCGTCCAGTTAGAGAACGGGCCCCGAGCGGCTGACTGTGGTCGTGCCGCGCAAGGACCGGATCGAACAAAGTCCCGCCCGTGCGCCGCGATGACCGCGGGGAGGGTGCCGGCGCGACAGTCGGTCCGTCAAACGGTGGCCAGTGAGATGTCGGTCGACTTGACCAGCGCGACCACGGAGGCGCCGGCGGCCAGACCGAGGTCCAGGACCGCGGCACGGGTGATCACGGCGGTCAGGGTGGCGCCCTCGACATCCACCGTCACTCCCGCCATCGCACCGCCGGCCGTGACGCCGGCCACGGTGCCGGGGAGCTGGTTGCGGATGCTGAGGCCCTTGACCGGGCCAGTGGCGAGGGAGACCTCGGTGGACTTCACCAGTGCGCGTACAGCTGAGCCCTCCACGATGCCCAGTGTCCTGACGGCTTCGATCGTGATGGCCGCCGTGATCTCCTGGCCGCCCTCGAGACGCAGCTGGACGGTGGCCATCACCTCGCCCGGCGTGACGGAGACAACGGTGCCGGGGAGCTGGTTACGAATGCTCATACTCATGACGCAATGCCCATCTACCGGACTGGAAAGGGAGGTTTCGCCCGCGCTGCCCTCGTACTGTAACCATGCTCTTTGCCGCATTCCGGGCGCACCGCACGCCCGGGACTGGACGGGCCACCGGCCTGGCAGAACCGCGGGCGGAACGACTCGACCGGGCCAAGGCCTGATCACGACCGGGCCACCGCATGAGGCAATTCCGACGGCCGGGTTCGCATGTGCCGCACGAGTTGGCTCATGTCATTGCAAGTGAGAGGCTTGACCGTCTAGGGTGCCGCATATGCGCTCCTACACCATCGGTCAGGCGGCGCGGCTGTTGGGCGTCAGTCCGGACACCGCGCGGCGCTGGGCGGACGCGGGCCGGGTCGCGACCCACCGCGACGACAGCGGCCGCCGCCTCATCGACGGCCGCGACCTGGCCGCGTTCTCGGTCGAGGTGAGCCAGAGCGCCATCGGAGAGGAGGACCTCTCCTACACCTCGGCCCGTAACGCCTTCCCGGGCATCGTGACCGCCGTCAAGCTCGGCGACGTGGCCGCCCAGGTCGAGATTCAGGCCGGGCCGCACCGGCTGGTCTCCCTGCTGACGCGCGAGGCCGTCGAGGAGCTGGGGTTGGAGGTCGGTATGCAGGCCACTGCCCGTGTGAAAGCCACCAGTGTGCACATCGACCGGGCCTGATCACTCTCGACTTTTCCGTCGTCCGCGCGGCGGTCGGCACTCCCGTGCAGCGGCGGCGCCCGCCGGGCGCCGCCGGTCCCCGGCGAAGCTCGTCCAAAACCGCGCGGCTCGTGCGGGGCTCGCTCGTCCCGGCCCCGGCTCGTCCCCACCGCACCGCGCTCCCCCGTCCGCGCGTCACTTCGCCCAGGAGGTCCCCATGCCCGTCGCCGTCACCGGACGTCGCGCCGCCGCTGCCGTACTGACCGCCGCACTCCTTGTCCCGCTCGCCGCCTGCGGCAGCGGCAGCAGCACCGAGGACAGCGGCTCCGCGACCGGGAAGGCCGGGAGGACCTCGGGCTCCGTACCCGGAGCCCAGCTCACGGTGCTGGCCGCGTCCTCGCTGACCGATGTCTTCAAGAAGGCCGCCGCGGCCTACGAGAAGTCCCGCCCCGGCACGCACATCACGTTCTCCTTCGCGGGTTCCCAGGAACTGGCCGCCCAGGTCGAACAGGGTGCCACCGCCGATGTCGTGGTCACCGCCGACACCAGAACCATGGACCGGCTGAAGCCGGAGACCGGCACCCCGACGGTCATCGCCAGGAACCGTCTGGTGATCGCCACCGGCGAGGGCAATCCGAAGAAGGTTCACGAGCTGAAGGACCTCGCCGACCCCGGACTCAAGGTCGTTCTCGCCGCGCCCGAGGTGCCCGTCGGCCGCTACAGCGAGCAGATCCTCGACGCCCAGAAGATCACGGTGAAGCCGGTCTCGCAGGATCCGAACGTACGCGCCGTACTCAGCAAGATCGAGCTCGGGGAGGCCGACGCGGGCCTGGTCTACACGACGGACGCGGCCACCGTGCCCGACCGGGTCGATGCGGTCACGATCCCGGATGAGCAGAACGCCGTCGCCGCGTACCCGGCCGCCACCCTCAAGGAGTCGGAGAACCAGGGGGCCGCCGACGCGTTCGTGGCATGGCTCTCGTCCCCCGAGGCGCGGAAGATCCTGCGGGACGCGGGCTTCCAGCGGCCGTGACCCCGCGGCGGAAAGGGCCGGCTCGTCGGCTCCGGAGGGGCCCTGACGACGGCCTCAGGGCGCTCGGGACAGCCGCCGGACGAACCCGGCCGCCTGACGCGCCGCCACCCCGCCGTTCACCGCACCGGAAACTTTCACAGCACCAGGACCACACGATGAAACGCCACCGCCCGCGCACGCCCCTCACACTGGCGCTCCCCGCGCTGGTCGCGATCGCGTTCCTGAGCCTGCCCCTCGTCGGCATCCTGGTCCATACGCACTGGGGCCGACTCGGCGGCCATCTCAGCAGCCCGGAGTCCGTCCAGGCGCTTCAGCTCTCCCTCATCGTGTCGTTCTGGGCCCTGGGGCTCTCCCTGCTGCTCGGCGTCCCGCTGGCCTGGCTGCTGGCCAGGGTGCCCTTCCGCGGCAAGGCCCTCGTCCGGTCCCTGGTTCTGCTCCCGATGGTGCTGCCGCCCACGGTGGGCGGGGTCGCCCTGCTCCTCGGGTTCGGCCGCCGCGGACTGCTCGGGCCATGGCTGGAGGAGTGGTTCGGCATCACCCTGGCGTTCCACACCTCAGGGGCCGTCCTCGCGGCGGCCTTCGTCGCCATGCCCTTCCTGATCATCAGCCTGGAGGGCGCGCTCGCCGGCCTGAGCCGCCGGTACGAGGAGACCGCGGCCTCGCTCGGCGCCTCTCCGCTCCGGGTCTTCCTCACCGTGACGCTGCCCATGGTCGCCCCCGGGCTGGCCGCGGGCGCCGCGCTCACCTGGGCACGCGCCCTGGGGGAATTCGGCGCGACCATCACCTTCGCCGGCAATCTTCCCGGTGTCACCCAGACCCTGCCGCTCCAGGTCTATCTGTTGCTCCAGAACCAGCCGGCGGCAGCCACGTCAACTTCCTTGCTGCTGCTCGCCGTTGCCATGGTCGTACTGATCGTCCTGCGCGGTCGCTGGGCGGGCGCTCCGGCCGACCACGGGCCCCCGGCCCGGAGACGTGCCCCGGACGCGGACGACGACGCGGCGGCCGCGGAGCAGCCGTCGACGGCGGCGCCGCGGAAGAGCGGACCCTCCGCCCCGGAGCGCTGGCCCCTGCGGGCGGACGTCACGGGTTTCAACCAGCTGTCCCTGGAGGCCGGTCCGGGCACGACCATCGCCGTCGTCGGCCCCAACGGGGCAGGAAAGACCACCCTGCTGCGCGCTCTCCTCGGCCTCACCGACCGTGCCCGGGCCATACTGCGCCTCGGTGACACCGACGTCACCGCGCTCCCCCCGCACCGCCGGGGCGTGGCCTGGGTCCCGCAGGACGGCGCGCTCTTCCCCCACCTGTCCGCCCTCGCCAACACCGCCTACGGGCTGCGCGCCCACCGTGTCCCGCGCGCCGAAGCCCGCCGCTCCGCCCAGCACTGGCTCGACCGCCTCGGCGTGGGCCACCTCGCCCACCGCAGGCCCGCCCAGCTCTCCGGCGGCCAGGCCCAGCGGGTCGCACTCGCCCGCGCGCTGGCCTCCCGTCCCCGGCTGTTGCTGCTGGACGAACCGCTGGCCTCCCTGGACCAGACCACCCGCGCCCGTGTCCGGCACACTCTGCGCGAGCATCTCGACGACTTCGGCGGCGTCTGCCTGATCGTCACCCATGACCCGGTCGAGGCCGTATCACTCGCCGACCGCGTGCTCGTACTCGAGGGCGGCCGTGCCCTCCAGGACGCCACGCCCCGCCAGGTCACGCGCTGCCCGCGCTCGCCGTGGGTCGCCCGTATGCTCGGCCGCAACGCCTGGCCGGGCACCGCCACGGCCGAGGGCCTCGCCCTGGGCGACGGCAGCGGAATCGTCGCTGCCGAGCCCGTCACCGCCGGGGCGGAAGCCCTCGCGATCATCGCCCCGGAGGCCGTGTCCCTGCACCGCGACAGGCCCACCGGCAGCCCGCGCAACATCTGGCCGGGCACGGTCCGCGAGATCACCACGGTCGGGAGCAGGCTGCGTGTCCTGGTCACCTCCGACGAGGCCCCCGACCTCGTCGCCGAGATCACTCCGGCCGCTGCCGCGGACCTCCGACTGGCCGACGGCACCCCGGTGTTCACCAGCGTCAAGGCGACCGAGGTCACGCTCGTACCGCTCTGACGCGGGTCGGGGACCACCTCAGCGTGCCAGCCAGCGCACCTCGTACGGCCCCAGGTCGAACGAGCGGCCGTCGACCTTCGCCGCGATCCTCCGGTCGCGGGTGTTGACGACCAGTACGGCCCTGTCGTCCGCGAGAACCAGCACGTTCGGCCTGTCATCGGCCGCGACGGCGACGTCTCTGAAGCGGGTGCCGGGCGGGAACGCACCGTCGAAGCGGCGCAGCAGCCCCATCATCGGCAGTTCCGAACCGCCGTCGTCGAGCTCGGTGCTGCGCCAGAGGCAGCCCGGGCAGCGCGCTCCCTCGTTCTGCGGGTTCCAGTAGAAGCCGGTGGTGGCGCCGCCCCTGGCCATCGCGATCAGGCCGGCGGCCTGCACGGCGACGCGGTGCCGCTCGCTCCAGCCGTCGCGTTCGTCGTTCTCGTCACCCGGTTCGACGTACCACTCGGCCCACCACAGCGGCAGACCGGTCTTCTGCCGCACCCATCGGCCGACGGCGGCCAGCTTCCCGGTGGCCGCGAACTCGTCCGGGACCAGCCGGTCGTCACGGGTGTAGCTGGATCCGTCGACGACGACGAAGTCCGCGCCGGCCTTGTGCTCGTTCCAGTAGGTGACGGCATCGAGGGACCGGCGGTCGACGCTGCCCCAGGGGCCGGAGACCGGGGAGGCATAGGTGTCCTCGCCGGGCGGATGGCTGTCCATGACGACGTACGGCCCGCCGACGAGGTTGCGCCGGTTCACCTTCTTCAGCTCGCCGTGCACGAGGTTGTAGAGCCGGGTGTAACCCTCGTAGTTCCAGCGCTTCCTGTCCTCGTCGAAGAAGCCCTTGAACTCGTTCCAGACGATGAAGTGCCGTACGTCGGGGTAGCGCCTGGCCACGGTGCCCGCGAGGGCCGCGAAGTCGTCGTAGTGCTCGGGGCTGGGGGCGGTCTCCAGCTTCCTCTGCGACCAGTCCGTACGGCCCGGCCTGCCGCCCTTCATCCAGTCCGGGGCGCAGCAGAGGGTGATGACGGGGGTGCCGCCGGTGCGGCGGACGAGGTCGATACGGCTGTCCAGCTCGGCGAAGTCGTAGCGGCCCGGGGAGGGTTCGGGGTTGTTCGCACCCCAGCCCATGATGTGCTGGTTCTGCGGCACCGGCCGGGCCGAGAGCAGCTTCTCGGCTCTGGCCCTCGCCGCCCCTCCGCCGTCGTCGGCGCTGAATTCGGTGTGCGTGAACCCCCAGCCGAGCTCCGCTTCCGGCTCCCCGGAGGGGACGGACGGCGTGCCGTGCACCCCGGCGTCGCCCTGCCGTGCCCGCTCGGCGGTGCCGCCCCCGGGCGGGGCACCGCACAGGGTGAACACCAGGGCCAGAGCGGTCATGCCGACTCCGAGCAGTGCGGTGACCCCCCACCGCCCTGCCCCGGGTGCCGTCGCCTCTCCCCCACCCTGACGTCCCATCACGGCCAGAGTAACCACGACCACACCCGGTACGACCGCTTCTGTCGGAACAGGTCGGTAACCGATGACAAAACGTGCGTGCGCCGGGCCTGCCCGTGCCGGATCATGGACGGCACGCATGGCTACCGAACAACGGCACGACCGCACGACCAGAGGAGGACCCCCTGCCCACCGACGCCACACCGCCCCCGGCCGAGCCGTCCGGCGCCCAGGACGCTCTGCCGATCCGGCTGAACATGGACGACAGCGACTCCCCGTCCGATGTCGTCGACGCGCTGTTCCTGGGCCGGTTCGCCAGCGGTGAGCAACCGTACTCCCGAAGCTCCTCCATCGACCGGCTGAAGTCCGGGGCGACTCTGCTGCCCCCGGGGGCGAAGCTGCTGCGCTCCGCGCGCGACGACGACCGCAGCGCGCTCCTGGCGGAGGGCGACGGCTGGACCCTGCTGGTGTCGCGGTGGAACCGTGGGGCGGATGTGACCGTGACGGCGGTCGACGACGAGCTGGCGGAGAAGGTGCTGCGGCAGAGCGTCGACGGCGCGGAGGACGAGCCGGAGCCGCAGCCGGAGAACGTCACCATGGGCTTCTGGTACGTCTCACCCCGGCGCGGCCCGCACCGCACGACCCGGCAGATCTCGGCGGGGACGTGGGAGGAGATCCGGCCCAACTACACCGCTCCGGTGGCCGAGGCGATGGACCGGCTGATGAAGGTCACCCCCGACGACATCGCGGGCCGGCTGCTGCTCCTGCACGGCCCGCCCGGCACGGGCAAGACATCCGCCCTGCGGACACTGGCGCGGTCGTGGCGCGACTGGTGCCAGGTGGACTGTGTGCTCGACCCGGAGCGGCTGTTCAACGATGTCGGCTATCTGATGGACATCGCGATCGGTGAGGACGAGGGCTCGGCGAAGGGGCGCTGGCGGCTGCTGCTCCTGGAGGACTGCGACGAGCTGATCCGCGGTGAGGCCAAGCACACGGCGGGCCAGGCGCTCTCGCGGCTGCTGAACCTCACCGACGGACTGCTCGGACAGGGGCGCAACGTGCTGGTGGGCGTCACCACCAACGAGGATCTGGAGCGGCTCCACCCCGCGGTGGTCCGGCCGGGCCGCTGCCTGGCGCGGATCGAGGTGGGCTCGCTGACCCGCCGGGAGGCGGCGAACTGGCTCGGCACGGAGGAGGGCGTGGGGAGGGACGGCGCGACGCTGGCCGAACTGTTCGCCCTGCGGCGGGGCACGGGCCCTGCCTCCGTCCCCCAGCAGCCGGGGTCGGCGGACGCGGGGCTGTACCTGTAGCCGCCGGGTCGGGCGAGGGCGGCTGTACTTGTAGCCGCCCGGGTGGGCCCGGCGGTCGTACCGGTGGCCGCCGCGTGCGCGCGGCGCGGACTCGTGGCCACCTCGGCGCGGACCGCTCGGCCCGACGGGCACCCGCAATCGCCGGGCCGTTACGAGCTGCCGTACGCCGCGCGGAGGGCGTCCTCGACGGCGGCGCGGGCGGTGGCCCGGTCCAGGCCCAGACGGTGGGCGCGCTGCGCGTACGCGGCGGCCGCCGCCGCGGCCTCCCGGTCGGCGGCCTCCCCCGCGGCGGCGACGAACGTACCGTTGCGCCCGCGCGTCTCGATCACACCGTCCGACTCCAGGGCGCGATACGCCTTGGCGACGGTGTTCGCCGCGAGTCCAAGCTCGTCGGCGAGCCCGCGTACGGTCGGCAGCTTGTAGCCGACGGGCAGCGCGCCCGACCGCGCCTGGTCGGCGATCTGGACCCGGACCTGCTCGTACGGTGCCTCGGCGGAGTCGCCGACGGTGATTTTCAGGCTCACGGGTACTCCTCGCGGATCGCGGTGCTTTGTGCCATTCATTGTCCCGGACGCCCCGGGCACCGGCGCGGCGGGCGGGGTGAATCCCACCCTGGCAGCCTGTGCACCGGCAGTGGGGGCAGCGCCGGCACCGACGGCCGCTGCCGCGTTCCTCCGCCCCGACCGGCGCCCGGCCGACCGCGGCCGCCGATGCCGGGCCACGGCCAGGGGCGACTCATTGCACCGAGACCGTCGGCCAAACGCACCGAGTCATCCACCGACCCTGGCAAGGGCAATGACCGGGCAGGCCAGGCCTGGGGCTCAGTAGTCCACGGTGTCGTCCGGGGTGCTGCGGGCCAGCGCGGCCAGGGTGCCGAGTGCGTCGGCCAGTGTGTCCGGGGGCGGGGAGGCGAGACCGATCCGTACGGCGTGGGGGGCGGTGCGGGAGCCGACCACGAACGCGGCGGCCGGGGTGACGGCGATGCCACGGCGGGCGGCGGCCGCGACGAAGGTCTCGGCCCGCCAGGGCTCCGGCAGTTCCCACCAGCAGTAGTACGAGTACGGGTCGCTGCGCACCGAGAACCGGTCGAGCCGGCGGGCGACGATCCGCTGACGGGCCGCCGCGTCCCGGCGTTTGGCCCGACCGATGGCGGCCACGGCGCCGTCCGCCATCCAGCGGGTCCCGGCATCGAGAGCGAAGCCGGTGGCCGTCCACGCCCCGGAGCGCAGAGCGGCGGCAACGAGGTCCGTCCGGTCGGCCGGAGTCACGACAAGGCCCAGGGAGAGGCCGGGGGCGATCCGCTTGGACAGGCTGTCGACGAGGACCGTACGCTCCGGCGCGAAGGCCGCCAGCGGGGGCGGACCGTCGTGCAGGAACGCCCAGATGGTGTCCTCGACGGCGTACAGACCGGTCCGGTGCAGCACATCGGCGAGTTCGGCCCGGCGCCAGGGGGGCATCGTCACGCCGAGCGGATTGTGCAGGGTCGGCTGCAGGTAGACCGCCCGGAGCGGAGTGCTCCGGTGGGTGGCGGCGAGGTCGTCGGGGCGGAGTCCCGCCTCGTCGGTGGGGAGCGGAACGAGGGTGACGCCGAGCCGTGCGGCGATGGATCTCACCAGCGGGTAGGTGAGCGCCTCCACCCCGAGGCGGCCGCCCGGCGGGACGAGCGCGGCAACGGCGGCGGCGATCGCCTGACGGCCGTTCCCCGCGAACAGCACACGGGCCGGGTCCGGTTCCCATCCGGGACGGGTCAGGAGGGCGGCGGCCGCGTCGCGGGCGGCGTCGCTGCCCGCCGCCCCGGCCGGCCGCAGGGCCGAGGCCAGGACATCGGGGCGGAGCATGTGTCCGAGGCCTTCGGCGAGCAGGCCGGTCTGCTCGGGCACGACCGGATAGTTCAGCTCCAGGTCGATCCGGGGGCCCGCGGCCGGTTCGGCGAGGGCGTGCCAGGGTGACGGCTGGGCGGCCCGTACGAAGGTGCCGCGGCCCACCTCTCCGACGACGAGCCCGCGGCGTACCAGCTCACGGTAGACCCGCCCGGCCGTGGACGTGGCGATACCGTGCTCGCGGGCGAACGCACGCTGGGTCGCGAGCCGGTCTCCCGGGCGCAGCCGCCCCGCGGCGATGTCGTCCGCCACGGCGTCGGCGATCAGTCGGTAGTCGTCCATGAACGTCCCCCTCCGAAATAATTCCTCTATTGCACCGAGGGTAATGATGGTATTGCACTGAGACCGTCGGGCTGCCTAGCATGCCAAGCGATCAACTGCACCGTACGCAGGCGGTGTTGGTGCGGGGAAAGGACGCGGAGCCGTGGGAAGCGCTGTACTCGACGGAATCACGGTCGGCTACGACGACGAGGGAGAGCGCGGCACACCGCTGGTGCTCGTGCACGGCCATCCCTTCGACCGCTCGATGTGGGGCCCGCAGGTCGCCGAGTTCGCGCGGGCGGGCGGACGCCGGGTGATCGCTCCGGACCTGCGCGGCTACGGCGGGAGCACGGTCGTCCCCGGCAAGACGCCGCTGTCCGTCTTCGCACGGGACATCGCACGTCTGCTGGACCACCTCCGCGTGGACGACATCGTGCTCGGCGGCCTCTCCATGGGCGGTCAGATCGTGCTCGAGTTCTACCGGTTGTTCCCGGAGCGAGTGCGGGGTCTGCTGCTGGCCGACACCTTCGCGCGGAGCGAGACCGAGGAGGGCAAGCAGTCGCGCAGAGCGACGGCGGACCGGCTGCTCCGCGAGGGCATGCGGGGATACGCCGACGAGGTGCTGTCCATGATGGTCGCGCCGTACAACATCGACGCCGTACCCGAAGTCGCCCGGCAGGTGCACCGGATGATGTGCGGCACCTCACCCGAGGGCGCGGCGGCGGCCCTGCGGGGGCGTGCCGAGCGCCGCGACTACCGCGACCTCCTCGAACGGATCTCCGTTCCCACGCTGGTGGTGGTGGGCCGTGACGACGAGTTCACTCCCGTGTCCGACGCCGAGTTCCTGCACGAGCGGATCCCGGACGCGCGTCTCACCGTCATCGAGGGCGCCGCCCATATGCCCAACATGGAGCGCCCCGCCGAGTTCAACGAGGCGCTGCGCCGCTTCCTCTCCGGTTCGGACGGGTGATTTCCGCCGGCACCTCGGCGGCTCGGCGGACCGAAGCAGCACGACGGCCCGGTCGGTGGTTTCGGGCGTCGGGGTTCCTCCGCCGCCGGTTCAGCGTGCACCGAGGCCGCGGTGCCGCCGCTTCAGGGCTATGAGGCGGGCAACGGGCTCCTGGGCACGGAGGGCGGCGAGTTCCCGGCCGAGGACGGTGCCGAGACGGGAGAGGAACGCACCGGCGTCGTCGGCGGCGTCGCCCTCCCCGCCGTCCTCCGGCGACTCCTCGACGACGCGGTCCACGATGCCGTGCGCGAGCAGGTCCGATGAGCGCACACCCTGGCGGGCCGCGACCTCGTACGCCCGGTCGGTGGTCCGGTACAGGATCGCGGACGCGCCCTCGGGCGGCAGCGGGGAGAGCCAGGCGTGCCGGGCCGCCAATACGCGGTCGGCGGGCAGCAGCGCGAGGGCGCCGCCGCCCGCCCCCTGGCCGAGCAGCAGGCACAGCGTCGGCGCGGGCAGCGTGACCAGGTCGGCCAGGGAACGGGCTATCTCCCCGGCGAGACCGCCCTCTTCGGCTTCCCGGGACAGGGCGGCGCCCGCCGTATCGACGACGGTCAGCAGCGGAAGGTTCAGCTCCGCCGCGATCCTCATGCCCCGGCGGGCCTCCCGCAGCCCGGCCGGTCCCAGTGGCGGCGCCGCCTCCCCCTGCCGGTCGTGACCGAGCACGACACAGGGCGTACCGCCGATCCGGGCGAGCGCGAGCAGCAGTCCGGGATCGTGCTCACCGGCTCCGGTTCCGCTGAGGGGTGTGACCTCCCGTCCGGCGACCTTCAACAGGGCGCGTACGCCGGGGCGTTCGGGCCGCCGTGAACGCCGGATGGACTCGGCTGCCGACGGGCTCTGCGTCGGACCAGTGCCCGGTACCGCCGTACCAGTGCGCGCTATCACCGGACCAGTGCCAGGTACCGCCGAACCGGCATCCGGCATCGCCGAACCAGCATCCGGCACCGCCGTACCAGCGCCCGGTACCGCCGGGTCCGGTCCGCCCGGAGCCGCGGCGGGAGACCCCGCCGCACCGGCGTCGCCGGGCGTCTCGTCGCTGTCCCCGCTCCCGCCCGCCTCCGTGTCACCGCACAGGACCGCCAGGGCACGTGCCGCCGCTTCCTGGAGCTGCTCCGCCGGGAGGACCGCGTCCACCAGCCCGTTGGCCAGGAGATTCTCGGCGGTCTGCACTCCGGCGGGGAACTCCTCCCCGTACAGCGCCTCATGGACCCGGGGGCCCAGGAAGCCGATGAGCGCGCCCGGTTGGGCCGCGGTGACATGCCCGAGAGAGCCCCAGGAGGCGAGGACGCCGCCGGTCGTCGGGTGCCGCAGATGGACCACGTACGGCAGCCCGGCCGCCTTGTGGCCGGCGATGGCCGCGGTGACCTTCACCATCTGGACGAAGGCGACCGTACCCTCCTGCATACGCGTGCCCCCGGACGCGGGGGCGGCGAGCAGCGGAAGCCGCTCCCGGGTGGCGCGTTCGACGGCCTGTACGAGCCGCTCCCCCGCCACTACACCGATCGACCCGGCCAGGAAGCGGAACTCGCACGCGATGACCGCCACCCGGCGCCCTCGTATCCGGCCCTCCCCGGTGACGACGGACTCGTCGAGGCCGGTGCGCTCGCGCGCCCGTTCCAGGGCGGCACGGTAGTCCGCGTCCTCCGTGGTGACGGCCACGGGCTCGTCCCAGCTGTGCCAGCTGCCGGGGTCGACGACGGCTGCGATCAGGTCCAGTACGGGTGCGGCGGCGGAGCTCGGTGCGGTCATGAATCCACCCTGCCACGGCCCTCCGAGGCACCGGTCCGCCTGGCCCCGGAGAAGCTCCCGGCAGGCAGCGTGCGCAGGTGGTGCCGGTCGGGCGTTGCCCGGTGACGAGGCCACTGAGGCTCTGACGCGGACGCCCGGCCCAGGTCCGCTTCTCCGCCGCGTCCCTCGCGGTACGGGGGTGTGTCCCGGGGCTTCCTGTGCTCCCGCTTACCCCCGCCTTAAAGGCACCATAAGGATCTCCATTCCCCTGTCCCAGCAGCGGATTTCATCGTTCCGCGGGGCTAGCGTGCTGATCGCCGGGACGGGGGCCCACCCGTCGGCGTCGTCATCATCGGGGGGCGGCGCCGCCGGATCGGGCACCCCGCCCGTCCCCCCACCCCCCGAGCCCCACCGCTAAGGAGACTCCCCACGGTGACCGCACGTCGTAAGGCCGCAGGGATAGCCCTCATCGGCTTCGCGCCGCTCGCGCTCACCGCGCTGACCGCCGGGCCCGCCGCCGCGCACGGCTCCATGACCGACCCCGTCAGCCGGGTGTCCGCCTGCTTCGCCGAGGGGCCGGAGAGCCCGAAGTCGGCCGCCTGTAAGGCCGCTGTCGCCGCCGGCGGTACCCAGGCTCTCTATGACTGGAACGAGGTCAACATCGGCGACGCGGCCGGGAAGCACAAGCAGATCATCCCCGACGGCAAGTTGTGCAGTGCGGGCCGCGACAAGTACAAGGGTCTCGATCTGCCGCGCGCCGACTGGCCGTCCTCCCCGCTGTCCGCGGGCAGCCACACCTTCCACTACAAGGCCACCGCGCCGCACAAGGGCTCGTTCGCGCTCTACATCACCAAGGACGGCTACAACCCGGCCAAGCCGCTGAAGTGGTCCGACCTGGAACCGGCGCCCTTCGCCAAGGTCTCCAACCCGAAGCTGGTGAACGGCGAGTACGTCTTCGACGGCACGGTGCCGGGCAAGTCCGGCCGCCACCTCGTCTACAGCGTCTGGCAGCGCTCCGACAGCCCCGAGGCCTTCTACACCTGCTCCGACGTCGTCTTCGGCAAGGGCGGCGGCAAGAAGGCCGGCACGGGCAGCGGCGGCGCCGCACCGGCCCCGAAGGCGGACAAGCCGACCGAGGCGCAGATCGAGGACGCCGCCGCCAAGTCGACCGTGGACCACGACGGCCACGGCGGCGACGGGCACGACGGCGGCCAGACCACCGCGGACCGCGCCGACGACAGCGGGAGCACCCCGGCCGAAGCGACCGTGAAGAACCAGTCGGCCAAGGGCGCGGGCGCCAACGAGCCCGCGCCGAACGGCTCCGCCGCACCGGTCGCCCGCGAGAACCTCGCGGAGACCGGCGGCGACAGCAGCACCACCCCGATGGCCATCGGTGGTGCGGCGGTGCTCGCCCTCGGAGCGTCCGTGCTGTTCGCCACGGCCCGCCGCAGGACGGCCCGCCGACGCGGCTGACCGTGTCACGCGGTGCCCCCGGACACCGGCAGCCCCGGCCGCGAGGACGCTCGCGCCCGGGGCTGCCGGCTGGATCTGCCGGCTCCTGCTGCTGGGGCCCGACGCCTCGGGTCGTCCGCTGGGCTCAGTCCCGTGAGGAGCAGGTGGCCGGGGTGGCGCGGGCGGGTCGAGGGCGTTGGCCGTCTCATGGAAGGCGACCTTGTCGAGCATCCCGATCGCCAGGTGCTCGGACACATCTTCGACCGGCCCTGCGCGCGCCGGTCCCGGTCGGGTGGCCTGGCCGGGCCATGGGAGCAGGGGGTGCGGTCCGGATGTGCGGTCCGGCGCGCGATGTGGTCAGCCCGTGCGGCCACGGTGTGCGGCCGCGGTGTGCGGTCAGGCCGTACGGCGAGGCGGGTCGGCGAGCGCCGCGGGCCTCACCGCCCCCGGCCAGCGGGCATTGGCGCGGTCGATGACGGGCTCCAGACGGCGGGCGTTGGCCGCCTGCTGGTCGAAGGTGAGTTGGTGGCCCGCGTGTTCGGCGCCGGTCAGGTCCTCGGCCCGGAGGGACACCGCCCGCACCCGAGCGCGCTGCAGGGCCAGGGCGTCATGCAGCGCGTAGGCGGTGGCAGCCAGGGCCGGGGTGTGGGCGGTCGGCTCGGGAAGCACACGAGTACGGGTCGTGGTGGAGCGATCGGCATAGCGCACGATGAGGGTGAGCGCGCGGGCGACCTGGCCGTCGGTACGCAGACGGAAGCCGAGGTCGTCGGTGAGGGCGAGCAGCGCCCGACGACGCCGGTCCGCATCCAGTTCATCGTGGTCGAAGCGGTGTTCGGCACTCACCGAGCGCGCCGGGGCACTCGCCGACGCCCGAGTCGTCCCCTTGCGCGACGCGGAGGAGACGGGCGCCGAGGAGACAGGGGTGGGGTCGATGCCGTGCGCCTGTTCGTGCACGCGCCGGCCGGCGCTCGCGCCGAGGATGCGCTGGAGGGTGGCCGGCGGGGTGGCCGCGATCCGGCCGACACTGTCGAGACCGTACGAGCTCAGCGTGCGGGCGGTGGCCTGGCCGACGCCGTGGAGCGCGGTGACGGGCTTGGTGGCGAGGAACGCGGCCACCGCGTCCGGGTCGTCGGGGACGGTACGGATCGCGTCGTCGCCGGGGGCGGGGTCGTGGGCGGCCATCCGGGCGAGCAGCGGGTTGGCGGCGATACCGATGGTGCAGTCGGCGCCGTAGCGGGCGAGTGCCCGGACCCGTACGAGGGCGGCGATCCCGGCCGCGTCCCGGCCGAAATAGCGCAGTGCGCCACGGACGTCGACGAGCGCGGCATCGGGCGGAAGCGCCTCGATGACAGGGCTGAACTCGGCGAGCAGCCCGAGGAGTTCCGCGTAGGCCTCCTCCCCGGGGGCGGCTTCCGCGCCGGCGGTCCGGAACCGCACGTACAGCACGCGCGTGGACTCCCGGTCCCGGGCCTCCGGGCCGGATGCCCCGGGACCCTTGCCCGGCGCCACAGGGCGGGGGGTGTTCTCCCGCCCGGGCGCGTGCGGCCGGGCGGCCGGGTCCTGACCGGCCGCCGGTGTCACCGGGCTCAGCACGGTGACCACACCACGGGCCCGCCGCACCGCGTCCGCCGCGGGCGGTACCCCTCCCCCGCCGGGCCCCCCGGAGAGTCCGGCGGGCTTCCCCCCGAACCTCCCGGCGAGCGCAGCCGCAGCCCGCTCGCGTACGTCCGGAACCCGCACACCTGCATCCGCAGCCCGCTCACGTACGTCCGAACCCCGTTCACGCACGGACTCCCGACCCCGCTCACGCACGTCCGGGACCGCTCCGCGGTCCGGGGCGGGCGGCGGCGCGGGGGTACGGGACGCGCCCCGGCGGGTCATCGGCCCGCACTCCCCGGGCTGGAGTGCCACAGCTTGCGGCCGGTGACGGCCGCGTCGCCCGCGGGGCGGAGGTCCGCCCAGGGGTGCATGGCGTAGCCGGTGGACATATGGATGCGGCGGCCGTTCGCGGAGTCAGGGGAGTCGGCGGAACCGCCGGGCCCACCGGAGCCGTCGGGACCGCCCGGACCGTGATCGCGCTCCGGCGCCGCGCCGGGTCCGCCGTCGGGGCCCGCGGCCGTCAGCCGGGCCGCGACCGCCTCCAGGCCGCCCTCGCGGCGCAGTTCGGCGAGCTCCGCGAGGTTCCACGCCGCCGCGCCGACCACACTGAGGCTGCGTGGCCCGCGCCGCTGGACCGTACCGCGGACCAGCAGCAGCCAGGAGTGGAAGACGGTGTGGGCGCACGCCTCGTGGCTGTCGTCGAAGAAGGCCAGATCGACCAGGCCCGTGCCGTCGTCGAGGGTCGTGAAGATGACCCTCCGGCCGGAGCGGACCGGCGGGGTCTGCGTGGCGGCCTTGGCGCCGGCGACGAGCACCGTCTCCCCGTGCCGTACGGCGCGCAGCCGCTTCGCCGGGATCGCGCCCAGTTCCTCCAGGAAGGCGGCGTGGTCCCCCATGAGATGCCGGGAGGTGTCCATACCGAGCACGCCCAGCTCCGCGCCGAGGCGTTCGGACGGGTCGAGGTCGGGCAGCCCGGCGGGTTCCGTGACGGCGGCGGTACGCGTGCCCGCGTCCAGCGGGAGCTGTCCCGTATGGGCGGCGGGATCCCGCTGACGTCGGTGCAATTCGGCGATGTGCAGGAGCAGGTCGCGGCGATTGCCCCCGAAGGCGTCCAACGCGCCGACCTGGGCGAGCCGTTCGGCGACCGGGCGCCCCGGGCGGGCCCGCCGCCACAGGTCCTGGAGCGAGGCGTACGGCTGTCCGCCCGCGATCCGCTCCGCCTCGGCCTCGCTGATGCCGTGGACCTCCGAGAGAGCGAGGCGTATGCCCCACTTACCGCCAGACTCCAGTTCGATTCGATAGGCGGCCGCCGACCGGTTCACATCCAACGGCAGGATCGGCACCCCGCGCCGCCGCGCATCCGCCAGCAGCAGCCGCTTGGGGTACATCCCGGGGTCATGGGTGAGCAGTCCCGCGTAGAAGGCCGCCGGATGGTGCGCTTTCAGCCAGGCGGACTGATAGGTCGGCACGGCGAAGGCAACGGCGTGCGCCTTGCAGAAGCCGTACGAACCGAACGCCTCGACGATCTCCCAGGTGCGCGCCACGACGTCCGGCGCATAGCCCCGCTCCGCCGCCTCCCGGGCGAACCAGGCCTGTACCCGCCCCTGCCGCTCGGAGTCCGACAGCGCGCGGCGCGCCTCGTCGGCCCGGCCCCGGCCGCAGCCGGTCATGATCCGCAGGATCTCGATGATCTGCTCGTGGAAGACGACGACGCCGTACGTCTCGCGCAGCACGTCCTCCAGGTCGCGATGCGGGAAGCGCGGAGGCTTCCGCCCGTGCCGCGCCTCGATGAAGGGGCGGACCATGTCGGCCGCCACCGGTCCCGGCCGGAAGAGCGAGATGTCGACGACGAGGTCGTGGAAGGTGCTGGGTTGCAGCCGCCCGATCAGATCGCGCTGGCCCGGTGACTCGATCTGGAAGCAGCCGAGCGTCTCGGTGGACCGGATCAGGTCGTACGTCGCGGGGTCGCCCGGCGGGACCTGCGCCGGGTCGTCCAGGTCCGGCCCCCGACCCGTGGCG